>NZ_LJOU01000044.1:0-46343 GCF_001672085.1 Anabaena sp. AL93
TAGTAACTGATTGCCTGTTCGTATTTACCCCAACCTTGATAAATTCTTCCTAGCTGATAGTAAGCAAGAGCAATTCTATCTTGGTCATTTAACTGCTGACGAATAGCTAAATCTTGGTTTTCACAATCAACAGCTTGCTGATATTTTCCCCATTCTCTATAGCAATCAGCTAGGTTATACCACTGATTAGCTACATTTTTCTCTTTATCTAATTGTTGATAAAGTTCCCGACTTTGTTCGTAGTAACTGATTGCTTGTTCGTATTTACCCCAACCTTGATAAATCCTTCCTAGCTGAAAGTAAGCAAGAGCAATTCTATCTTGGTCATCCAACTGCTGACGAATTGCTAAATCTTGGTTTTCACAATCAACAGCTTGCTGATATTTTCCCCATTCTCTATGGCATTCACTCATCCAATACCACGCACCAGCTATACTTTTCTCTTTATCTAATTGTTGATAAAGTTCCCGACTTTGTTCGTAGTAACTGATTGCTTGTTCGTATTTACCCCAACCTTGATAAATCCTTCCTAGCTGAAAATAAGCAAGAGCAATTCTATCTTGGTCATCCAACTGCTGACGAATTGCTAAATCTTGGTTTTCACAATCAACAGCTTGCTGATATTTTCCCCATTCTCTATGGCATTCACTCATCCAATACCACGAATCAGCTACATCTTTCTCTTTATCTAATTGTTGATAAAGTTCCCGACTTTGTTCGTAGTAACTTATTGCTTGTTCATATTTACCCCCTTCTTTATAGCAATCAGCCAGCCAATACCACATATTAGCTACAGATGTTTCCTTACCTAATTGTTGATAAAGTTCCCGACTTTGTTCGTAGTAATTTATTGCCTGTTCGTATTTTTCCCAATCTTGATAAGTTCTACCTATGTGATATAAAGCTAATGACTCACTTTGAGTTTTTTGAGTCTCTTTACTAATAGTTAGCATTTGCATAAAACAGTCCAAAGCTTTTTCATACTTTTCATGTAATCTGTGACAAACACCTCGATTATTCCAAAAAAGTATAAAAGCTGAAGGTTCAATATATCGAGCTAATTTATCAAAGCATTCTTGATAATAATCAATTGCTTTATCAAATTCACCTTTTTCTTGATAACAATTAGCTACAGACCAAGCTATATAAGGACTAAGAATACTATCTGTGTCCTCGGTTAATAACTCAAAAACTTCGATAGCTTTATCATAATTTTCTTTTCTTACATAGGACATAGCTGTAAGAAAAACTAAAGATTTTTGACAACTTTCATTATTATAATACTGACGGTTAATTTCTAAAGCAGGTGTTATTTCTTCACCTAGTTCTTTAACCAAATCCTTAATACTACCAAACAGTGAAGGCTCTAATTGATTAATAATTTCTGTAGCGTAATTAACTAATCCTGCTGATTGACCACAAGCAACATACAGAATAGCTGTTTTTGCCTTAATTCGCATTTCTTGAGATAGGCTTACATCATTAGCTACTTCTGTTAATTTGGCTATGACTTCACCTTTTTGATAAAATAGCTCAATTTTCCGCAAAGTTCTTAAAATTTGCTTAATTGTCTCAGTTTCAAAATCATCATCTATACCAATACAGGTAAAAATTAACTGTTGAATAATATTTTTTCTAATAGCAACATGAGTAATTTCAACTTCAGCAATAACTTGTCCTGCGAATAATAAGTCTTGCAGTTTAAATTCTGTTTCTTGTAAATTTTCTACAGACTCCTCCACTCTTTTTAAATAAATAATAATTACATGAGCAGAACTAGAAGTTTTAATTTTTATCTCACCATATTGGAGTGTGGGTTTATAGTCTTGTAAATTGATAAATAATTTGTCTACTAGTTTCTTAACTTGTCCAGTAGAATAGTCTCCGTAATATCCTAAAGCTAATAAAATTGGCTCATTCCACCGGGGTTCATGCAGGTGTTTTTGAATCAGTTGTAAAATTTCATTTTGATCATTACCTGCAATATAACGAGCGGCAAAATATTCTTCAAAAGTCAAGTGCATAAAACCATAAACACCAGGTGCGCGTTCCACAAATAAACCTGTTGTTTCTCTCACTTTCCGCAGAAATTCTCCTACAGCTTGACGCACTAAATCTGATTCTGGTTCAGCATCATTTAGTTCTGCCATTTTGGTTGCTAGTTGCTGTTGCACTTCCGTTTCTGTTACTAAACCAGAAGGCTTTTCTTCGTGCATCCAATATGCTAAAGGTGCTAAAAGTTCAACTACTTCAGTTTCTCTTAATACGACTTTTGGAGCATCTGGTAATTTTTTACTAAGTTGCCAATCTTCTATCAAAGTTTGCACTGCTAATTCATATAACCTCACCCGACGGTTAGGTAAACGTTCCCCATTGCGGTGAATCAGTGCCAAAATAGTTAACAATAGGGGATTTGCTGTTAAACGTTTTACACCTTCATTTTCTTGAATTGCATTTACAATATTTTGTGCTTGCTCATTTCCTTTTCTTTGTAATTGTTCTTCATTAGCATCTGGTTGTTGTGCTTTTTCTACTGTGCGACACCAACGATATAAAAACTGTTCTACCTTTTCGCTGCTCATATCTTCAATCATATATTCAGCAAAACGGCTGCTTAATTGCACATCACGATAACCAGCAATGCGGCTAGTAATTACATATTTATTATTAGAAAAATCATTAACAAACTGATTAATAGATTCTACAATTTGTCTGCGGCTTTCCTGATCAAATACTTCATCTAAACCATCTAGCAACATCAAGCATTTTCCCTGACGCATAGCATCTAATAAAAATGCTGATACCTCAGTTCCCATTTCTCCTTGTGTTTGAAAATGAGCTTCCCACTGACGATAAAATTGGCGTAAATATTCAGTTAAAGTTAAATTTGGTTGTTGTTTTAGTTTTTCTGCATAATCAGCAATACGAAAAAAAATAGGAAGGAGAGTTTTTCCTAAATCTTCCTTTGCTTCCCCACCAATTACCGTTTCTTGATCATCCCTTTTAGCTGTGGCAAAATGCAGAGCTAAATAACGTAAAAGAGTAGTTTTACCCGCACCAGGAGCGCCTAAAATTACGCTGTAAGAATTTGCTTTGACTGCCTGGGATAATTCAACCTTTTCTGTAATGGTTTTGGTACTAGATATAGATGTGATTTTTTCTCGTACAGGTTGATAATATTCAGTTTCATCCCTATCATCGAAATCAATTCCTGTTCCTTTACCTCTACTAAAATTAGAGGGAGATTTTAAAACAGTTACTGCTTCAATTTCTCTACTTGCAGAAGTATCAATGATTTCTTGTCGTCGTTGTGCTTGCAGGGAAACATAAATCTGGTCAAGGAAAATATCAACTTGACGATTTACCTGCATTACCCCACTCATTTTGAGATAGGAATTTTCAGCAATTAGCCATTCTAAATAAGGATAAAGTAAGGGATTACGAGTTTCAAATTGTACTACCTTTTCTCGCCAATCCCAAAAATCCGGCGCACGGTGACGAAACTCATCTAAAAATTTAATTTGATTCAACCAAAAAATTAATATTAAGTTTCTACCAAATAACTCTTCTCGTCCTAAGTTTAAACACTGCATTTCTCTAAACAATCTATCTGTAGGCAATTGATCAAGACCAAATGCCATAATTAATTTGCGCTCTGGTTGCACATTTTCATCTAAACTATATAAGAAGTTATGAAAAGAATTTTCACTATAAAAAAAGTTGTCAAAAGTAAATTTTTCTTCGCATTTTTTTAAATCTTCTTGTAGCTGTTGCACAACCAAATGTTGAGGACTACTTTCTGGTGCAACAGCAAAAATAATTGTTGTTCCACTGGAAAGTTCTAAGATGCTGACTAATTTTTCTAATTCTTCTTTATCAGCTTCGGTCAAAATATAATTGGAGTCATCAGAAAGCATAGTTAGCACCAGTTTAAATTACAGGATGTTTCATGACCATACACAATGGCAGGCAAGATGCCCACCCCACCAGAGTTTTATTATTAATTTCTATACTTCATTTGCCAGCAATTTTCTATAGTAAGGTTTCTAGAATAGTTACATTTTTACAGAAAATTGTTAGCTTCTTGCCAACGTTGTAAATCCTCTATCAAAATAGGATTAATATCAAACCAAGATTTTTGTCTAGAATTGTAATAACCCAAAACGAGTTTGTTTTGTAAAAGCTCATCACAAATAATAAATTCGCCTTTTTGTGGTAAACTATGGGTTTTAGAGGTTAACTTTCCAGTAATATGTACTGAATGAATTTCGGGATATTGATAATCATCTAAATTATATTCTCTGCGAACTTCTTGCACTGCTGATTTTGCAGTGTCCAAATCTACTAACTTCAATCTTTTTCGCAGTCCGATTTCACAAGCAGTCCGCGCTAATCTCACTAAATCTCGAATCACACCACCGCTTTTTTCACAAATCAGTTCTAAGGCATCAGGTGTAAATAAACCTTGATAATCATAGCCTAAGCTATCGAGACGTTTATTAATTATATTCACGAGAGTTTGTCTGCCTATATGATCAGGGTTATTTGTAGGACATAGATTATTATCACATTCAAAAACGGGAGGATTATTCAAATCCAAACATTTTTGAAAGCTTTCCATTGGTTGTCTAAAGTTCGGCGAATATCGCAAAGCAATGGGAATTGCATAGATAATATGACAGCTTAATTCTGTCAGCAATGAACTAGAAAACATATCCAAAGCTGTAACTAAATCATGTCTATCTAGTCCATCAACAATAATAAATAATTTTTGGTTATTTTCTTTTTCAGCAGCGATAATAATCTCATTAACGCTATCAATAATTTCCGTTAATTTTGGACGAACATTAACGGTTTTAGTTATTTCTCTAGTTAAGCCACGTTTGAGAATTAATCCTGCTTTTTCGATAAATTCTGGCATTCCCAAACCTTCAGTATGAGTACCTTTATCTTGATAAACTACTGTCTTGAGTGCGTCCTGTAATCTTGTTAATAATTTATCTTTTTGGCTCTTGCGTCTCTTTTATGGTGATTGAGGATTGATGATAACAAAACCCTTACGGGACAAGGGTTATAAACAATTATTTCCATATTTTCAATGAAATGCCTACACAATAGGGCTTTCAATGATTTTGAACCAGGGTTTCCATAAAAATAACCGAAGAACCATCTTTTTTAAATAACCAATTAGATTTAATAGCTTGCTGTGCAATTTGCAAACCAATCAAAACTACAACTTCAGCATAGCCAATGTTATATCTATCTAACGCTGTTTGGGTATCTATCCAAATAACAGTATGTGTATTTCCTAATTTTTGTTCTAATCGTCGCAGTTCAGTAGTTTTACCGCCACCTCGATGACCCGCCAGTAAAAATTTTGCTGGATCATCTTCCATTTCCAATAAACTAACAAGCTGGTCTACAGGACTATTATCTCTGGGGACGTAGAAATTTTGCAACTCTTCAGATGTAGCCAGAGGTTCTTCTGGTTTGAATCGCTGGTAAGCAGGTTTCCAAAAATTGGTATTACTCATATTAGTGATAAACTGGGCAAAAAGCTCTGTTTTAGGGTATTATCTTTATTTTAGTATTGTTTTTGCCCGTAGGAATCTTATATAAAAATAAAAATATTCCACTAGGGGGATTACAAAAGACATCTCCTAAAAAGATCGTAGAGACGTTCCATGGAACGTCTCTACAAGGGTTTCAAGAATTTTTAATTGTTATCGCCAACCTAACCAGCGTAAGCAAGGGACAATTAGGTAATGGCTTATACTCAGGGAAAAGCTGATTAAGATACTCACTAAACTAAAAAAACCTATGGGTGAAAATATATCCAGCCCTTGTGGTTGACTGGAAAAATGGAATAAATGTAGTCCTAACCCTAAACGCACGAAAATGGCTATGAGGTTGGCACTTCCTAAACCTGCAATGACAGCGTAGGCGATTTGATGACTGCGAAGACCTAAACCAAGGGTTAATAGGGGAAGTGAGATTAAAATCCATGTGACTAAGCTTTCCGCCGGATTTGGAGTGGTGATGAATTGACAAGCTATCCAGCCTAAACTGTAGCCAATTAAGCCCATTAAGGCTGTGATGAGAAACCGCCGCTTTTGCCCAAAACACCCTGATAAGGTTAATCCCCAACCTGTTCCCAAACCTGCAAAACCATAAACTATACTTTCTGCGGCTATATAAGGTTGTTTTTGGACTAATGTTGGTAATGGATAGGTTAGTAATTCTAGCCAGCGATCGCCTAAACTGGTATGGTAAGCCAGGACAAAACCAATTATAGTCCCGATTCCCGCGCAGATACTTGTCAGTATCATTACCCAAACAGTCGCCAAACAGGCGGATAAAAATTTGTATATTCCCTGAATTATTAATAAAGTAGTATTACTTATAGCTTGGGTAAATTCAGTGATTGATTGGACAACAGATTTACCCGGACTGCTGAATAAACCTGGCTGTGAAGATGACGAGGCGATACTTAGTAAGCGTTTATGAATAATAGCTGCATTGGCTGGACGTAATCGCACATCATCTTCTACCATTTCATCAATTAAATCCGCTAAATCTGGTTTAATTGTTCGATAATTACGCCAACGCAATTTTCCAGTTAAACTATCTTCCAATTCGGATGGATATTTGGCGGTAAGTAGTTGAATCATTGTCCGTCCCAACGCATAAAAATCTGCCCCTGGTCCAATATTACCGCCGCGAATTTGTTCTTGGGGACTATAGCCGGCAGAGTACAAGCGTGTAGAAGTGGGCTGCGATCGCAAAACTGACCCACTAAATTGTTTAGCACCACCAAAATCAATTAGCACCAATTGATCACTTTTGGCAGGAGATACTGGTGTGGAAGTCCGCAACATCAAATTAGAAGGTTTGATATCGCGGTGAATAATTTGGCGTTTATGTAACTCCTGTAAAATCAATACAGCTTGAATAAACCAACCGACTACCAAATCTTCGGAACAACCTTGAGGATAATTTATTAATACCTCTTCTAAAGTGTAGCCATTAATCTTTTCCATCACCAAACAAGGTAATTGATGGGGTTTAGGATTAATTAAGTTAACTTGAAAATAGCCATCAGCCTCAACTTTAGGCACGCCAGAATTGCGGAAACTACTTAAAACTTCCGCTTCTTGAATAAATAATTCCAGCGCCTTGGGTGAAGTTTCGACTAGCACCTTTAGCACTTTTTCTGTCTGTGTCTTTTCATCCCAAATTGTGTAAATTTGGGCAAATCCCCCCGCACCGAGAGGTTTAAGAGAGAAATAGCGGTCTAACAGATGCAGCGGTGCGCCACAACTGTTACAGAATTTGTTTCCCCAAGGTTGAGGATAAGGACGTTGACAATGGGGATTTATGCAGTGAACCGCACTCTGAGTTATCTGGGTCAAAACCACGAAAATACAAAGGCTGGATCGATTTTAGCGTCTATTTCACTTTAGTTCTAGATATTCATGTAAATCAAGCAAAAAACTTTTATATTCAAGCTCTTTTGTAGAAAATTATTAGCTTTTAAATGTCTTTAGATAGATACAAGCAAACCAGCTAACCAACAAGAGGATAAGATAATTTGAAAATGATCTGATGTCATAATTTTATCTTTTTATTAGCAACTATATCCATCTCCAGTGATGGGAAAATTATAATCAGTAAAGATAGAATGATTATTATGATCACCGCTGGTTTCTTGATCAAGAACCTCAATAACCTTGTGATAAATATCTTCCGCTTCTTGGGGTGAATCACCAATACTGGTTAATCCTAATTTACCAAATTGGGAAAGACAACCCATGAGATGAAAAACTGTACCTGTTTCTGTGCCGCTATCAAAATGTAACCTGTGGTGAGCGATAATATCCATTAAGTCATTAGGTAATAATCCCTGATAACTAGGTTTTTGTAAATTATCTGTGGCAATATAATATTTAGGTCTGCCTTGTTGACTATAAAATAATCCAGTGGATAAATCATAACGTCCATTAGTTAGTAATTTTAAAGTCATAAATGGGTGAGTTGTTCCCCCTTTACGAAGATTAATTTCAATGGCTTGAATATCCCATTTACCATGACCTCGATCTACAGTGACAAAATCAACGGCAAATCTTTCTAAAGCTCCTTTTTCCGCTAATTTATTTCCAACTCTTAAACCTAATTCCTGTAATTCACAGCGATAATTTGCATCCGCAGGAAAGCGACAACCTATATAAATTTGTCCGTCTGGTCCGCCTAAAATTTGGTCATGGGTAGAAATAATTTCTACTTCTCCATTGGGTGTAATTCTGCCTTGTACACTGGGTGAATGTTTGATTTCTCCTTCGATAAAAGCTTCCACTATTGCCCCTAATTCAGGAATGCGCCGAGAAAAATTTGCCCAGGTTTCTTGTAAAGATTGAAACCGTAAATGCAGTAAGCGATCGCTAATTGCTGTTACTCTTTGACTATGATCAGCTTTTCCCGGTGCAACATCCATTATTTCCCGTAAATCTAACAGTGCATTCCCTTCCCCAGAAAAACCTTCATTCAACTTAATTACCATTCTTTGTAATGTCGGTTGACGTTCCCATAAATCAGCCGCAACATTTGCTAAGTCTTCACAATTCCTGACTAACTCACTACCGTCGGGAAGTGGGACATTACTTTCTTGAAAAATCTGTCTACTGCCGCTCTTTGTTCCCCAAATTTGCAAATCTGGTGCAGCAGCATATAAAGGTACACCCAACTTTAAAGATAATTGCGCTTCCCAAAAAGTGGAATTATAACATACCATAAAAGCCTTATCTAAGCGCAAAGCCTTGTAAATTCTTTCCAATAATCGAGGACGTTCTAATATTTTTTGACTGAGGGGTTTTAAAGAAGCATCATAGGTAGAAAGTAATAATAAGCGATGACGAGCATGAGAGAAAGGAATACCCGGAAGTAATTGCAGATAATAATCAATAATACTAGGATGAAGTGGCATTGATGTCACATAAATTAACCTAGTGCGGGGATTTCTTAACCGCATTAAGGAGAAAAGTAATCTTTCTTCATAATGCTCACATCCTTCTACCTTGAGTAATTCTCCTTGATCTATACTCAAAGAAGGAACAATTAAAATATCCGCTTCACTATTGTCGAATAACTCGCTAGTTTGCCAGCGATCGCGTAATGTTAATTGTAAATTCCGAAATTTATCAACTTCTTGTAAATCATCAATATTTAATGTCACCATATCCCCATCCCAATATTATTTTTTTATTTTACTTCCCTATTTAATATATACCCCAAGGGAGAGTGTAAATTAAGATTAAGCTGCATAGAATAAAATTTCGGGACTTATTGACCGCAGATAGAGACGGATGAATTCATGGATTTCATAATTCTGTGTAACCTCACATAAAATTGGTATTAAACTTTGCGCCTTTGCTTCTTGGCGCAAAGCATAATTCATGCTGTCATTATGCAATATCACTCTGTGAATACGGCAAAATATAAAAACTTCCAGAAGAACGAAAAAAGTTAGGAAATGTGTACTGGATTAAGACGCGGTATACTGTATCTGCATTAATTCTTAACTCAATTACCCATGACTCAAACATTAGACTTCATCAGAGTTTCTCCACCAGCAGGAAAAACACCAGATGCTTTAATCGTTACTTTACATGGTTGGGGTGCAAATGCCCAAGATGTTGCATCTTTGATTCCTTATGTCAATTTACCTGATTACGAGTTTCTTCTCCCCAATGCTCCCTATCCTTATCCTTATGCTGATACGGGTAAGGCATGGTATGATCTGCGGACAGAAAATATGTATGATGGATTAACCCAAAGTAAACAACTACTCATAGATTGGTTGCTCTCTTTAGAAAGTAATACGGGTGTACCGTTATCACGCACAATTTTGAGCGGATTCTCTCAAGGTGGGGCGATGACTTTAGATGTAGGATTAAGCTTACCCCTGGCTGGGTTGGTAGTGATAAGTGGCTATCTACATCCTGACGTAGCAACGCTGAATCAAGGCAATTTTCCGCCGACATTAATCATGCACGGTACAAGGGATGAAGTAGTCCCCCTACAAGCGGCGATTAAGTCGAGAGAAATGGCACAATCTCTAGGCGTAGCTGTGGAGTATCATGAATTTGCAACGGGACATGAAATTAATTTACAAATGTTAGAAGTGCTACGAACTTTTGTTCTTAACACAATTGGTTAGGTTTAGTTACAAAAATTTTCCAAATTCTGGTAAAAATCACAAGAATTTTTACAAATTTCATGCTCGTTAATGAGTAAGATAGAACAGGTGGAAGCAACTCCACCCTAAGCTGAATGTAAGCGCTGCAAAAGGGAGGGGCAAGCATTATGAAAACTCTAAGCATTTCCAAAACAGAAATTTCTGCTATGACGGCGACAGAGGTAAAAGATTTGGCTACACGTCTGGAATTAGATAACTATAGTAATGCTTTTGAGGGTTTGAATGATTGGCATCTATTGCGGGCGATCGCTTTTCAGCGTCCAGAGTTAGTTGAAGCCTATATCCACCTCTTAGATTTAGAAGCTTACGACGAAGCCTAAAGATTGTAGGGAAAAATTCAGGAGTCGCTCAGGGTTTAGCATTGCTAAATCCTGATTTGTTACGTCTAATTTAATTTAGATGCGTTTGGCTTCGATAGCCAATTTAATAAAACTTTCACAACTAAGTGAGATTACTGTTCATACGTAGTTGAAAATTCTATTCAATCAACGCCTAAATAATTTGTTTGGTATTATGATTTAATGATATCTAATTCTGCCCAAGTAAATCTTAGGATCGGTTGTCACAATGGAAACAAATAAACTCAATAACCAACAGATGGAATTGCTAGATCAAGAAGATGATTTAGATGATGATTTTAATTTTCAACAAGAAGATGACGATGAAAATTTAGAACCCTTTGATTCGACAAAAATTAGAGTAAAAACTAGACTCATGACAATGGATCTATTACTGAAAAGAATTAAACATGATGAAATTGATTTAGCACCTGATTTTCAGCGTCATGCTGGTATTTGGACATCTAAAAATAAAAGTCGCTTAATTGAATCTCTTTTAATTAAAATTCCACTTCCTGCATTTTATATAGATGCTACTAATGATGATAGATGGTTAGTAATAGACGGTTTACAAAGAATTAGTACATTTAAAAAATTTATTCTTGATGATGAACTCAGATTAACTGAATTGCAATTTCTTAAAGATTTAGAAAACAAGAAATATAATGATTTACCTCGTTCTTATCAAAGAAGAATAGAAGAAACAGAGTTAACAGTCTGTTTAATCGAACCAGGAACTCCTTCTAAGCTTAAATATAATATTTTTCAAAGAATTAATACTGGTGGATTACCTCTTAATAACCAAGAATTACGCCAAGCAATGAATCCAGGGAAATCATTAGAAGTTTTGAAAATATTTGTTGAATTATCAGACTTTAAAAAAGTAATAAATCTAAGCGTAAAGAAAAAACAAAGGAGAGATGATCATGAATTTGTGATAGGTTTTATTGCTTTTGCATTAACACATTATGAGAACTATCCAGTAGATGAAGGGCGCAATTATTTTTTAAATGAAGCAATGGAAAAATTAAATAAACTAGATGATTATTTAATAGAAGAGCTAAAAAATAAGTTTATGATATCAATGGAAGCAGCTTATAATATTTTTGGAAATACTGCTTTTCGTAAATCCTCAAGCTCTCCTGTAAATAAAGCCCTTTTTGAATCATGGTCTGTTATTTTAAGTCAATTAAATTATCAACAAATTGAAAAATTAATAATTAATAAAGAAATGTTGAAGGAAAAATTTATTCAAAAAATGCAAGAAGATAGTGATTTTAACAAATCTATATCTCAAGCAGCTAATAAAGTTAAATATAGGTTTGAAGAAACTAATCAAATAGTTCAAGAGGTTTTATCATGTTAAGTTCTTTGACTTTAAAAAATTTTAAACCATTTGAAAATCAGTCTTTTTATTTAAAACCATTAACATTACTTGCTGGACTAAATAGCACTGGTAAATCTTCCTTACTTCAATCTCTATTACTACTACGTCAATCCTTTCAACAGAATTTATTAGATAATGTAGGTTTAGCACTAAATGGTGATTTAGTCTCTATAGGCACAGCCAAAGATGCTCTGTTTAAGAGAGCAAAAGAAGATTCAATCACTTTGGAAATTGTCATGAATAATAAGATTAAAGGTACTTGGGTTTTCGATTATGATCGTCAATCAGATGTAATGCAAATATCTTCATTGTCAAATGCTAATGTAGAAATTTATAATTCAAGTCTTTTTACAGATAAATTTCATTATTTAAAAGCAGAAAGAATAGCACCTAGAAATTATTTCCAAATGTCTGATTTTCAAGTCAAACAACATCAACAGATTGGAAGTCAAGGTGAATTTACGGCTCATTTTTTATCTATAAATGAATATGCAAAAATTCCACATCATCAACTATCACATCCATCAGCACAGTCTGATAGTTTAAAAAGTCAAGTTGAAGCCTGGTTAGGAGAAATCAGTCCTGGAACAAGAATTGATATAGGATTACATTCAGCAATGGATTTAGTAAATGTACAATGTTCCTATGAAGACAATAATTCTTATCGTCTAACTAATGTAGGTTTCGGAATTATCTACATTCTACCGATTATTGTGGCTATATTGTCTGCTGCTTCAGATACATTGATTTTGTTAGAAAATCCAGAAGCTCATCTTCATCCTAGAGGACAATCTAAAATGGGAGAATTAATTGCATTAGCAGCAAGTTGTGGTATTCAAATAATCTTAGAAACTCATAGCGATCATGTTTTAAATGGTATTCGTAAAGCAGTAAAATATAAGAAACTTGATGCGGATAAAGTACAAATTAACTACTTTGAAAGATATTTAAAAAAAGGACAACCAACAACAGATATCATTACACCTCGAATTTATCCAGATGGAGGAATTGATAAATGGCCGGATGGTTTTTTTGATCAAGCTGAGAAGGATTTAATGGAGTTATTATAAATGCACTTTTTGATTAATGAGCTTTCTTTTATTGGACAAGCTGCAAATGATTATGAAGCTGATGAATTAATAAAAAATATTTTAGAAATCATTCAAGAAATCAGTGTGATTCAAAATGGTGATCCCATCCAAACTCATAGTAGTTTTGCTTCTCAAAAATTATCTGCAAATTTAACAGTACATGAATGGATTTTAACCACAATTAAATCCAAAAAATCTGAGCAGCAAAAAATCGCAATGATTTTACTGAGACTTTTAAGTAAAGGTCCTTTTATAGATTTACAAAATTTAATAGATGATTGTCAATGTTTTTATCAAAAAAAATGTGTTTCATCAACTTCATTGGCTGGTGCTGCTCAACTTCAAGGAATATTAATTAGTTTACAAAACAATCCTGATTTTATTCAAGAAAATATTGAAGTTGAATTTCAAGAAGGTACAAGTTCGCTAGAAAATAGAAGCATAAAAAATTTAACTGAAATTAAACAAGCTAGAAAAATATATCCTCGTTATAAACTTCATTCTAAACATGATCCTAAAGGATATTGGGAAAATGCTACTCCTATGAATTTAACAGATAAAGAAGCTCAAAAAGTTTTAAATATTTCTGTGGGGAATAGTAATGAAAATAGTGAAAAACGTTATGGATTTCATAAAGAAACAGATCAATTCTATGTGTTTCATTCAGATAATACTTTTGATGAACAGGGTTATCCTACCTATCATGGATTTCCGATTACTGAAAATCAAGTTCCTCCTAAAATACTAATTAAAATAAAGAGATAATGCCATCATCTATAAATCCCCAATCAAAAAGAGTCCTAATTGCTATAGGCGGTGGTATCGCCGCCTATAAAGTTTGTGAATTGGTTTCTACACTGTTTAAGTCTGGGCTAGAAGTGCGAGTTATTCTCACTAAATCTGCTCAAAAATTTATTACTCCTTTAACTTTAGCCACTCTATCCCGTCATCAAGCTTATATAGATGATGATTTTTGGCAACCAATTTATGCTCGTCCATTACATATTGAGTTGGGTGAATGGGCTGATTTGATTGTGATTGCGCCTTTAACTGCTAATACTTTAGCTAAGTTAGCTTATGGTATGGCAGATAATTTACTAACAAATACAGTCCTCGCTTCTACCTGTCCCGTATTGTTAGCACCAGCCATGAACACAGATATGTGGGAACAGGTGGCGGTACAAAGAAATTGGCGGCAGCTATTGACAGATAGTAGATTTTATGGTATGGAAACTGGTTCTGGTTTATTGGCGTGCGATCGCATTGGTGCTGGTAGAATGGCAGAAGCGGCAGAAATATTTGTTTATATTCAATCTTTATTACACACCCAAGGAAACAGAGATTTAGCAGGGAAACAGGTTTTAATCAGTGCTGGGGGAACGCGAGAATATTTAGATCCGGTGCGATTTATTGGCAATCCCTCAACTGGTAAAATGGGTTTAGCCTTGGCACAGGCAGCACTGCACAGAGGCGCAAAGGTAATATTAGTCCATTGTCCTGCGAATTGGGATGTACCTTTGGGAGTAGAAGCAATTGCGGTTGTGAGTGCAGAGGAAATGCAGCAGGTGATGTTCAAGCATTTAGCCAATGCAGATATCATTATCATGTCAGCCGCAGTTGCAGATGTAAAGCCTAAAGATTATAGTAGCGAAAAATTGCCCAAGCGATCGCTTCCTGAAAATCTTCCTCTAGCAGCAGTACCAGATATTGTTGCTGAACTGGGAAATCGCAAACAACCCCATCAATATTTAATTGGTTTTGCAGCACAAACGGGGGATATTATTACACCTGCGCGGGAGAAATTGCAAAGAAAGAAATTAGATGCAATTGTCGCAAATCCTATTGATAAAGTTGACAGTGGTTTTGGGAGTGATCATAATCAAGCGGTGTTTTTAGATAAAGAAGGGAGAGAGTTAGAAATTCCGACTTGTTCTAAATTGGAAATGGCGCATTATTTGTTTGATTTTGTTGTTTAATGGAATGAAATTCTATCGTTATGCCAACCACTACAGAATTAATTACTACTTAAATAAATCTCTACATTTCGAGTGTTCCATGTAGCAATCCCAATTCCAAAAAAATCTTGATCTTCCGTCCATATTGGACAATTTAAAGACAGAGAAAGCGCAACTATTGTCCAGTCTTTTATATCTCTTTCTTGTATTCGCCGTTTAGCATCATACTCATATTCACTATAAATTTCATCAGCTATTGGTATGACTACCTTTGTCAGTTTCCCAATAGCATCTAAGAATGGATCTAAAGAAAGATTCCGTTTTTGTAAAATTTTGGGTAAATGCTCGTTTAACTCATCATAGCAACAAGCGGGAGTAACAAAACTACAGTTATAATGGTATTTGTCTAATAAGTTGGGAACACGTTCTGCTAATATTGCCCGAATCAGAATATTAGTATCCAGAACAATTAACTTTCTCATCGTTATATTGTACTTTCTTTAGCATTCTGGAAATCGGCAAATAATTCATCTTCATTAATACCTCTTGTTTCCAGCAATTGTTGGATTTTTTGGACTGCTGCTTGTAAAGCCATTAAATCTTGTTTTTGAGGAGTAGGTTGTGTTGGTATGTAGTAACCTATTGGGACTCCATGAGAAGTAATTGCGATTGGTTCAGACGTTTGTTGTGTGTACTTATGTAAATTAGCGCGAAATTCTTTGATTCCTACAGATTGGATGTCCATAATAGTGAATTGACAAATTGTGTACACTTGAGTACACTATAACATAAACTTTGAGTTATTGATAATAATCAAGGGGTGTTTTTAGATAAAGAAGGGAGAGAGGTAGAAATTCCAGCTTGTTCTAAATTGCAAATGGCGCATTATTTGTTTGATTTTGTTGTTTAATAGAACTAAATCACGTTTTTCTATTTTATAGGACTTTTGAAAATGACTGTGCATTTACCTGAAATTGGTATCCCTTCTATTCGTAGAGGAACATCATTACTGGAAGAATATCCTAAAAACATTGTGGGTAGTTTTTGGGTAATGTGTGGTGTGTATGGATTTAATAATAAACCAATTCCTAATTGGTGGATTGATATGGTTTCAGCACAAGATATTATTAATGGCTTTAAACAAGGTTTATTTAATGGACAATACAAAAATCCTCTATACGTAGGGTTTTGTATTATTGTTGTTGCAGATTCATCAAATCCTGTTCATTTATCTTATGTAATTGAAACCCTCAGAATGTTGGGAGCAGAAGGAATTGAGTTATTAAGAATCATGGCACAAAATAATATAGTTGTTGAGACAGAAGTTAGTTATCCTCAGCAGTTTTTAAATTATCGTTATGGTGAAGAAAATCCTAATTATCAATATCTTAGAGAAACACTAGATCATTGGTCTATTCAGGTCTGGGAAGATTACTGTAGTTATTTGATGTCTCATCATGGTAGAGAGATGTTTTACGACTATTGCAAGAAAATTAACGCAGTCAAAGATGAAGTCCAAGCTACTGTTGAAAAAGGTACTAAACCTCTAGTTTTAACAGAAGGAGAAACTGACCCAATTTATATTAAAACTGCCTTAGCATTACTAGGAGAAAAGGAAATTTTAGCACAAATTGATATTGAATGGGTAGGAATTTCTATAGGTAAAGGAAAAAGTATAAATACTGGTGATGGTGGGTTGAAAAATACCAGAGATGTTCTGCTTTCTAACCCTAAATTCTTAACTAGAAAAGTATTACTACTCTATGATTGTGATACCGATAAATCTAATGAAAATCATGAATTATTGAAAATCAGAAAAATCCCTCAACAAAAGAATCGAAAAGTCAAAAAAGGAATTGAAAATCTATTTCCTGATCATTTATTCACAGAAGAATTTTATTTACCAAAAACCAAATATGGTGATTATGGAGAAGAAAACCAAATTCAAGAATTTCAAAAAATGAAATTTTGTAAATGGATTTGTGAACAAAGAAAACAGGCTGATGATTTTGTTGATTTTAAGATCATTATTGATTTTATCAAAGATTGTTTAGGAACACTTATTTATTGAAGCTGTAATTAATCAATGTTGGGTTTCATTTTATTCAACCCAACCTACATCAATGTAAAAATTACGCCACTTTCAAAAAATTGCCTAAAACTTGCGGTTCGGGAAGCAGTTCACCATCTTCTAAACATGACTCAATCAACATTTCTAAGACTTCCTGACCATTTTTTAAAGCTTCTTCGTAAGTTTCGCCATGAGTACAAGGCTGCATTACATTAGTAAAATCAGGTAATAAAACTACATAACATTTATCTTCTTCAGACCATTGAATAATTATTGTATATTTCATTCTTTTGGTTTCTCCTGTTCATCTGCTTCAATCTTTTTTAGTTCTGCTAATGCTTCCGTTACCTGCTTTTCTAAATAGAGTTTAGCATCATTGCTGTCTTTACCTGCAATAATAATAGCTTGTGATAATTTTGGATGTATCCATTTGCTATGACTTCCCTTGGCAGGTTTATAAGCAAACCCAGCCTGTAACAATAAACTTTTCAAGTCTCTAATTTTCTTTGGCATATCTGCTGAGAATTTTGATTAAAATTCAGGTCTTTTGATTGTATTGGGATCAAGATTTACTTCATCATCCTCATCTACATCTATACCATCCTCTGGCATTAAAGGCCCGAAACTACTACGAGTTGGAAGTTCAGGTAAACCTCCTAACATAGCAATTGCTTCTATTAATAAATCAATGCTCTCAACATCACGATGTTTTTGTACAACACGCACAGAGTGAGATATTACACGCAACCCTCCGCGCAAACGATCAACATCACGAGCTAAACCTAATAGACTTTGAAAATCCTGTTCTTCAAGAATGCGGTATTGTCCAGTTTTAGTATTTAATGTGGCAACTGTCCCACTTTTTACAGATTCAAGAGCTTTTCCACCTTCTGTGCGAAACTTTTCAAAGGATGGCCAATTAGGACCATTTTGCAAATTAAGTGATTTTTCTACTGTAATTGCCATATTTATATTTTCCACCCACTGTCCTTTCGTGTCGTCCCGATTCTAGCTTATTTTCTTTGGAAATACATTGGTATTTCGTTGTGTAACTGTGGGTCATAAATAAACACTATATTTGCGTAGACAAATCACACGCCATTTTTTTAAGCCCGATTGTGCATTTTTGTGAGACTTATAACGATGTAAGTAGGTTGGCGTTGAAAATTGTCGTTATGGCAAGGCAAAAGGCAAGAGGCAAGAGGCAAGAGTGAAGAAGTTTTCAGCGATTTTACGTTTCTTTACACAGTTTGGTTTTATTGTGTCCACCTACTTAGTAGGTCAAGATTTAGAATGGTGCATTACACTACAAAGCATAATACAGTAAATTTAACAATCTAAAATAGTATAACCAATGAAAAAAATATTCCTAAAATGGCAACGTCAAACTAGAAAACTGGGATTTTTAGCAGCTATGATGGCCGTGAGTATGGTTGCTTTCCTCATGCTATCATTCCCCCTAAATGCTCAAATTCCTAAATCCACAGAATTACGGGGAGTATGGTTAACAAATATTGATAGTGACGTTTTATTTGAGAGCAACAGACTAAAACAAAGTTTACGAACATTACAGCAATTTAATTTTAATACCGTTTATCCCGCCGTCTGGAATTGGGGATATACCCTTTATCCTAGCAAAGTCGCAGCCAAAGTCATTGGTAAAGCAGTTGACCCTACCCCCGGACTCCAAAAGCGAGATATGCTCAAAGAGATAGTCACCGAGGGACATAAACAAGGTTTAACAGTGATACCCTGGTTTGAATTTGGCTTTATGGCACCTGCTGATTCACTTCTCGCTAAAAATCGTCCTACTTGGTTGACAAACCGCAGAGATGGCACAAAAATAGTCAAAGAAGGCATACATAACCGAGTTTGGTTAAATCCCTTTCGTCCCGAAGTGCAACAATTTATCCAAGATTTGATAGTAGAAATAGTCAAAAACTATGACATTGACGGGATTCAATTTGATGACCATTTCGGATTACCATCAGAACTAGGATATGATGCCTACACCACAGCATTATACAAAAAAGAACACCAAGGAAAACTTCCTCCCACAGACTTCAAAGATCCAGAATGGGTAAATTGGAGAGCGAACAAAATTACCGACTTTATGAAACGGGTATTTACAGTAATTAAAGCTAATAAAAAAGATTGTATCGTTTCCGTTGCTCCTAATCCCCAGCGTTTTTCCTACGAATACTTCCTAGCGGATTGGCAGAAATGGGAAAGAATGGGAATAGTTGAAGACCTAGTTATACAGATTTATCGCAATGATTTAAACGTTTTTATCAACGAATTAGAATATCCAGAAGTCAAACAAGCCCAAACTCATATTCCCGTCAGCATTGGCATTTTAAGTGGGTTAAAAAATCGCTCAATTTCAATGGAACAAATCAAAACCCAAATAGAAAAAGTGCGAGAGCGAAAATTTGCCGGCGTTTCCTTCTTCTTCTACGAAACCCTCTGGAACATGAGCCAAGAAAAACCCCAACAACGCCAACAAACATGGCAAAAAATCTTCCCCACACCCACCAATTACCCCAACCTATTGTAAGCATTCAGCTATCAGTGGTCAGCAGTCAGCAGTCAGCTAAAACCACATTTTAGGGGTGTACATCCTAGCCCCCTCATCGCTTGCGGGGAGGGGGTTGGGGGTGGGGTTCTTGTTCCAGGTTTGATGACAATTTGCTGTAATATTCAGAATGCTGATCACTGTTCGCTGACGGCTGAATGCTTACAACCTATTAGCAAATTGGAAACCCTAAAAAATCTGACATTGCCGAATTGAAATTAATAAATTCAACCTTTGCGCCTTTGCGCCTTTGCGTGAGATATATTATTTCAATCAGCAACGCCAAAATTCCTAACTACCGATACCCAAGCGCCCAGCCAAAGCCGGAGTTAAAGGTAAAAGAGTAGCAATCATCAAAAACAACGCCAAAAGACATAAAGCCGCCCTAGCATCATCTGGTTCACTAATTTCATTCAAACTGGGGCGCTCTAAATCGCGTTGTAAAAACAAAATCACAATTGCCCAATACATCGCCAAAGGATTACCTAATGATACGATAGCCAGTAAAACTATCGTGGCAAAAGTGGTTCTTCCTGCGGTTTTGCGTCCATAAATCGCTTGGACAATTCGCCCCCCGTCTAGTTGTCCAGCGGGCATTAAATTCAACGCAGTGATAACTAATCCCAACCAACCAATAATTACCAAAGGATGAATATTCACCACCGGAGATTGTAAAGCCGAACCAAGGACAACCCGTGCCAAACTACCGACTAAAATTGAACCTTGGAAAAACTGATTGGGTAATTGGAATAAACTCCCTGGGTGAGAAAGTAGCAACCCTATCACCAGTAATAACAAAGAAGTAATCCCCCCAAAAGCGGGTCCTGCCAAAGCAATATCAAATAAGGCTTTACGGCTAGGGACAAGGGATTCAAACCTAGTAATTGCCCCAAAAGAACCAATTTGCACCGCTGGTAAAAAGAACGGCCAACTTAATTTAACTTGGTGACGACGCGCTAACAACCAATGTCCAACTTCGTGAGAGATCAAAATTACCGATAAACCCAAAGCAATAGGTAAAGCTTCTGCAAAGCGTTCCGGGTTACTAAATAAATCGAAATTCTGTAATATACCCCCCACCTCTAAGCTAGTAGCGATAGTTGCAATGAACAAAATCACTGCAAAAGCTTTTTGTGCCAATTGGGCGCGTTGGGGGTCAGTGCGGCTAGGGAGAATAATTATGACAGGTTTGCCGTCAGTATTTTCTACCAAAAATAGGCGATATTTATCTTCTAAGCGTTCCTGTAAACTTTTTGTTAGTTGGTTATGAACCGCTTCTGGTTCTCCCCGCAAATTGCCTTTAAAAACCACTCCTTCTTGGTAGGGAATAGTTTCTGTGGCAAAAAATGTGTCAATGCCGAAAATACCTCTAATCAGACTTAAATCTGCTTCGGGTATGGGTGTTGGTTCTAATTGCAGTTCTGATACTGCAACGGAACTGTCTTTATCACCTTGGGCTGCAAGTCTGTCCGTTGCCCGTTGCTTGAGAATAGCATCTTGACCGGCTTCCCGTAATTTTCTACCCAGGAAAATATACAATCCAGCGGAAGCTACCACCAAGAACAAGATACCAACAATATTGATATAAATCCCAGCGGCAAATAATCCAAAGAACAAAAGCCAGGGAGTCATTAAGACAACAGATTGTAACCAGGCGAGGATGCCTAGTTTACCAAAAGGTCTGGCACGATAAAAGCCCCAGCCTAAAATGCCGGACGCTATCAGCACAATGGCTGCAATTATAGGAGTTTCCGATGAAGTAAACATCTCTAAACCTTTGCTATTGAGACCGAAGCTAGTACAAGTCCGGTTTTCTATACACTATTCATAATAACTTTGTTTGGATTCTGCCCGAATTATCCAGTTTTTTGAGAATAAAGCCCTAATTATTTTAGCTTTCCCGACAGAAGCCCCACGCTCGCTCTTAGGAGCGTGGGATGAATGGCGCGTGAGTTGACGACAGTTCCCTGACTAATGTGCGTAGCACGAGAGAAGGGAACAGGTCGGAAACGAACACTCTTTTATTCTTCTGGTAAATTTTGATTTTCAATATATTTTCATAGCCTCTTACTATATATATCTTAATATATCGGCTCTTCGGTACTTGTTATGCTAAATTATTTTTTTAAATCCCAAAATCCTTGTTATATAAGGATTTTACGTTAATTTATTGTTTATTTTGACAAATTTGGTATCAAAAACAATAAAATCCTTTATTTATATGGGTTGTGGGGTAAATAAACTCATATTTGGCATAACAGGTACGGAAGAACCAGGTTTAATAGATTTTATTGTCACCTCAGATGATGAAAGAATTGCCGCTCCTAAGTTTTTACGCAAAGCTGAACGCAAATTAGAATCTGCACAACGTCGTGTTTCTCGCAGAAAGAAGGGATCTAATCGTCGTAAAAAAGCGATTAAAAAACTGGGTATTCAACATAAGAAAGTATCAGATACCCGCAAAGATTTTCATTTTAAAACTGCAAACAATCTACTGAACAAGTATGATGTAGTAGCTGTTGAAAAGTTAAACATCAAGGGACTTGCTAGAACAAGATTGGCAAAAAGTATTAACGATGCTGGTTGGGGACAATTTATTTCAATACTAACAGTCAAAGCCGAAAATGCTGGGCTGAAGGTGGTTGCTGTAAATCCCAACGGGACAAGCCAAGAATGTTCTAGTTGTGGTAACAAAGTTAAAAAGCCGCTATCTCAAAGAATGCACAACTGCCCTGCATGTCATGGGAGTTTGTGTAGGGACTTGAACGCGGCTATAAATATCAAGAACCGTGGGACACACGGTCTTAAAGCTCAGTCAATGTCTTCATAGAAGAGTCGCTGAGAAGCCCACACTCACCTGAAAGGGAGTGTGTGGAGTATGTCACATGATTTTTATGTGAGGTGGCACAGAATCATCAGATCCATTCATTCATCCGCGTTTATCTGCGTTTATCTGCGTTCAAAATTCTATAAATCTGCTTTTATACAGCTTTATCTTAATTTGGTATGAACTTTTAACACCCTTTCGGTAAAATGTTCTTCTGTTTGCAATTTAGTCCAAAGGAATCTAGGGAATTATGGCGCGTTTAGCCCTGCTGAGTGTATCTAATAAAACTGGTGTAATTGATTTAGCCCGGAGTTTGGTTGAAGAATTTGGCTTTGATATTATCAGCAGTGGGGGAACAGCCAAAACCCTGAAAGATGCCGGCATACCAGTTACTAAGGTTTCTGATTATACGGGTTCACCGGAAATTTTAGGCGGTCGGGTGAAAACTCTTCATCCTCGCATTCATGGGGGGATTTTAGCACGGCGAGATGTGGAGCAAGATGTCACAGATTTGGAAAATAATCAAATTCGTCCCATTGATTTAGTCGTTGTTAATCTTTATCCTTTTGCAGAAACCATTGCTAAACCAGGTGTGACTTTAGCTGACGCGGTGGAACAAATTGATATTGGTGGCCCGGCTATGTTAAGGGCTTCTTCCAAAAATTACGCCCATTTGACGGTATTATGTGATCCTGCTCAATATGGTGAGTATTTGCAAGAATTACGCCAAAATGGAGAGGCATCTTTAGAGTTTCGCCAAAAATGTGCTTTAAAGGGATTTTTGCATACTGCTAGTTATGATAATGCCATAGCATCTTATTTAGCTGGCACACAAGCACAAGAATTTACCATTTCCGGTACACAACTCCAATCTTTGCGTTATGGAGAAAATCCTCACCAACCCGCAGCATGGTATCAAACGGGAAGTGAAGCTACAGGTTGGACAGCAGCGACAAAACTGCAAGGTAAGGAACTCAGTTATAATAATTTGGTAGATTTGGAAGCTGCACGGCGGATAATTGCTGAATTTACAACCAGTCCTGCGGCGACAATTATCAAACATACTAATCCCTGTGGAACTGCGGAAGCAGACACAATTTTTGACGCTTATCAAAAAGCCTTTAATGCTGATTCTATCTCGGCTTTTGGGGGAATTGTGGCTTTAAACCGTCCTATTGATGCAGGGACAGCGACGGAATTAACGAAGACGTTTTTAGAGTGCGTAGTTGCTCCTGGTTGTGACGAGGAAGCTCAGGAAATTTTAACTAAAAAAGGCAATGTCCGAGTTTTGATTTTACCAGATTTGCTGACTGGACCAAAAGAAACTGTGAAAGCTGTAGCTGGTGGGTTTTTAGTCCAATCTGCTGATGATATCATTGCTGATCCTAGTCAATGGCAAGTTGTCACTGAACGTCAACCTACTCCCTGGGAGTTAGCAGAATTACTGTTTGCTTGGAAAGTTTGCAAGCACGTTAAATCTAATGCTATCGTCATTGCGAGCGATCGCACAACTTTAGGTGTCGGGGCTGGACAAATGAACCGTGTCGGTTCGACAAAAATCGCTCTCGAACAAGCTGGAGAAAAAGCCCAAGGAGCATTCCTCGCTAGTGACGGCTTCTTCCCCTTCGATGATACCGTTAAAGCCGCCGCAGCAGCCGGAATTACCGCCATTGTCCAACCCGGAGGCAGTCTCAAGGATAAGGATTCTATCAAAGCCGCTAACGAACTGGGATTATTAATGGTTCTCACTGGTGTACGCCACTTTTTGCATTAGGTAATGGGTAATTGGTAAAAATCTTGTTCCCTGTTCCCTGTTCCCTGTTCCCTGTTCCAAACAATTTCTAAAATTGTTGTCTAGGGTACTTGCCATTTTCAGAAAAGGGTGATAAATTAGATTTGTGTGTGAGGAGCAAGTTTAAAAAACGTCTGGGGTGGAAACACGGCAACACTCCCAGACGTTTTTTAATGGGACTAAAAATTTTCTGACAATAAATAATCAACAACCAACTAGAAATATTTGGTAAAACACTTTTAATTTTTACTTGTACCAAATTAAGATGAGACTGCATAGAAGAGAATTTTAAGAATAATTAAACGCAGATAAACGCAGATGAACGCGGATAAATATGGATGATAATTATTCTGTGCAGTCTTACATATAATTATTATTATGCGGTTATTATTAGTTGAAGATGAACATGATTTAGGAAATGGTATTCATAATGCTCTTATTCAACGCGATTATATAGTAGATTGGGTGGAAGATGGAGAGACTGCTTGGGATTATTTGCAGACAATACCTCAAAGATATGAAATTGCGATTTTAGATTGGATGTTACCAAAGTTGTCAGGATTGGAATTGTGTAAAAGATTAAGGGCGCAAAAAAATCAGTTACCAATTATGTTATTAACAGCTAGAGATAGCATGAATGATCGTGTTACGGGTTTAGATGCAGGTGCAGATGATTACCTAGTGAAACCCTTTGGTATGGAAGAATTATTGGCGCGGGTAAGAGCATTACAAAGAAGATTACCAAATTTTCAACCACCGCAGTTACAAATAGGTTCTTTAATTTTAGATTATAGTAATTTTTCAGTTGTGAATTTAGCAGTGGAAAATTCTTCACCAATTATCCTCACGGCTAAAGAATTTCAACTTTTAGAATATTTCATGCAACATCCTCAACAAATACTAACTCATGAACAAATTCGCGCTAGATTGTGGGATTTTGAAAGTGATACTGTGAGTAATGTTGTTGCTGCACAAGTAAGATTACTAAGACGCAAATTATCAGAATGTGGTTTTTCTAAAGCAATTGAAACTATCCGAGGTTTTGGTTATCGTTTTTGTGGATAGTGCATAAGATAAGAATACTAATTAAATGAACCACGAAGCAGCGAAGGACACGAAGGAAGAAAGGAAGAAGATAGGTAAAATCCAAAGTTGGATACCTAATAATTCACTATTCAATCATTCTCGGTTTAAATTAGCGATTACCTATGCTGGTGTGATGGGATCAACTTTGTTACTATGTGGTTGCATCGCTCACAGTGTCATGGTACAAGCTTTTACTCGCACAGTTGATCGAGAATTGGAAGTTTTTGGTAAGGTATTTCAAGATCAATTAAAAACAGAGTTAAAAATTCCTGGAGAATTATCTATTACTACTCAAAAATCTTTACCAGGACTTTGTTTAAAGCAACAATCTTGTTTACCCATTAAATCAGAATCAGATTTACTGAATTTATTAGCAGAAGGATATTATCTGAGATTTTTAACACTATCAGGAGAAGCAACTGCTGCGATTGGTAATAATCCAGATGAATTTCCCGATAATATTCACCTCAATCATTCTTATGATATCAAAAATCGTCATGGTGAACTATATCATTTACATTTAATGCCCTTAAAAATCAACAATAATCAATTATGGGGATATTTACAAGTTGGACGAACTGTACAACGATTAAATGATTATATGAATAGTTTACATTGGTTATTAGGATTGGGTATTCCCTCTTCTATGATCATTATTGGTGGTGCAGGTTGGTGGTTAGCAGGTTTAGCTATGCAGCCAATTGAAAAATCATATCAACAATTACAACAATTTACGGCTGACGCGGCACATGAATTAAGAACTCCCATTACATCTTTACAAACCATTGTCGAAACAAATTCAATTAGCCCAGAAACTCAAAAAGCATTGAAGAGACAAATTAAAAGATTAGTAACATTAACACAGGATTTGTTATTATTATCTAGATTAGAAAGTGGATTACAAGAAGCTAAGTTACAGCAAATTTGTTTGAATGATTTAGTTGCAGATGTAGAAGAGGAATTAATGCCAATGGCTATGGATGCACAAGTTTTATTATCTAGTCATATTCCTGATCAATCTGATTTTTATATTCACGGTAATGAAAGTCAAATTTATCGAATGTTGTTGAATTTAGTTGGTAATGCCATTAAATACACTCCTGAATCTGGGGAAGTAAATATTCATCTGACAACTAATGATCATCAAGGTGTAATTACTATTAAAGATACAGGTATTGGTATTTCTAATTCTGATCTTCCCCACATCTTTGAGCGCTTTTATCGAGTTAATGCAGATCGTTCTCGCAATACTGGTGGTTCTGGATTAGGTTTGGCTATTACTTTGGCAATTGTCCAAACTCACAAAGGTAAATTAGAAGTACAAAGTCATGTAAATAAGGGCAGTACATTTACTGTGATTTTGCCGCTCGTTTCCAAAGTAAACAAGTAACTTCAACTAACATAGATGTAATCATGGCAATAGCGGCGGCCATTGCCCCATTCATGCCCTTGTTAATAGCAAAGGTGGCAATTATCAATAAAGTCCCTGTTCCTAACCAGGTAGATAGATTTACTTGCCCTGTGCGGTTTTCGCTGACTAAAAAACCCTGAGTTGCATTTTGTAAAGCCACAAATAATGGCACAATTGTACAAATTAAAAGTACAGGTTTGATGCTGTTAGCTAAGATAATATCATTACCAATGAAACTTTGAACGATACGATCGCCTATTGGTGTTACACTCATCAATAATAGTAAGCTAGAACAAGCAGCACCGACACTGATAGCAAAACTCAGCAATTGGCGATCGCTCACTTGATGACGATATTTAATCACCATTTGCTGTACCATCCGAGTAGAATTGGCAATTACAAGAACCAGTCCCCAAGCCGCAGACCAAGCAGCAATCGCAATTGTCGAATCTTCAGCGCGGGCAAGAATGCTAATTAATATCGCCCTTCCGCCCCAAACCACCATCATAGAATTAGCTAAAGGTAAATAGAACTTCCACACCTGTGCTAAGTTACGGGGTAAATTAGGTTGTTCTATTTGTGGCGGTAAAGTTGCACCAGAAAGCCGAGCAAAAATTGTTACAGCTATTGCTTCGACAACCACCCCACTGATGAGGGCAAGTCCAGCAAGTATACCCCCAGATATGGGCAAGAAAAATCCACCCGTGAGGACTAATGCTAATGTGAATAACCTGAGAATACTGGCTTTTGCCACAGCGCGAGACTGACCATGATAAATTAATAACCCTTGAAAATAACGCCGCCAGGCGATCGCAAATGGCCAACCACCCATTAATAATAATACTTGACTAACTGTAGCCAACATTGCAGATGGTATGCCCAACAGACTCACACCCACAAAATTAAATATCATTGGTAGTCCCAACAAACTCAATAAACAAGTCAGTCCCGCACCTACAAATAATGTAAACCGCCATAATGCCTTACGTGAATCTTGAGAACCAGCTAAAGCATTAGCAGCGTGCAGAATCATAATAATCGGACTTTCAAAAAATATCGCCAAAGATTTAGCAATACCTACAGCCGCCAAGTTAACTTGAGCATCAGGAAGATGAGCTAATGTCGTAGTCATCATCGGATCACCACAGGCCATAGTCACATCACTGAGGGACAAAGGCAAAAATTCCCGCCATAAACTCCCTAAACTAACTGGTTGAGATTGGGGTTCTTGTAACTTCATATCATTTCCAACTAATGAGTGATAATAACGCTATTTTGACAAAAAAGCGCAAAATCCAGATTTCAACCTTTTAGTCTTTGCGCCTTTGCGCCTTTGCGTGAGATAATTATCTTTATCACTCCTGACTCCTACCGACAATATCCAATGGTACAGGTAGAAGATTAGCAATTGCTTCTGTGAGATGGGAATGTTCAAGGATGTTAATTCCTTGTGCTGTAAGCCAATCAGCATTGTAAACTGTTTCCAGGTAGCGATCGCCCCGATCAGGATTAAGTAGTAACATAGTTTGAGGCTGAGTAAATCTTTGAGTATCTGCTAAAGCTGCGGCCACAATTGCACCAGTGGAAGCACCTAAAAGTTTTAAATATAAATGATGTTGTTGACAACTTGGGTGAATTCGATTTAATCGGACAATAGGAACTTTACCTAGTGCGTCCGTCACCGTTGCCAATAGGGGTGATTTTGGCAAGTTGGTTCTGAAGGTTGGGTTTGGAGAGTAAGTAAGCATTGTGATTAGCTCGATACTGTTCATCTCACAAGATGCCAACCCCAGATGAAATAAAGGTGAAATTATCAATGTGAACTACCTACACTTCCCTTGCGGGTAAGTATAGGCTTCCTACCCAGTTAACAGCTTTTTGCTCTTCGAGAACAACAAGACTTATGTTAAGGCGATAGGCTGACCCCTCGTTCCAAAGGCAAAATCAAGGTTAATCAAAAAAATGATCATGTATCTAGCTTGGTTATCGCTATTCTCTCGCCTTGCCGAGATATTCAATTCATAACACAAATTTTGTGAATTCTCTCCATGTTTTCCTTCCTTGCTGTCGCGTTGGTCGGAAAATCGTCGTTAATTCACGCGCCATTCATCCCACGCGGCCCTATCGGGTCAGACGTGGGGCTTCTGTTGGTTAAGCTAAATCCGGCAAACCAAATGCTCGCTTCACTTGCAAAATATAGAATTCCCGAAATGTTCCGCTGATGATCTCATATTTTGGCATTTTGGCAGATAACCATTTTAGTTTCCAGCTTTAATGGAATATCAACAGGGTTAAAGAAAAAGTTGAGAAGTTATGGATGCAGGGATTACCCCACCACTAGAGACTTCCAACCCAGATGATAAGCGATAGATGCGGTGCTGTCAAACTCACAAGAAATATTGCAATATTCAAATCATAGCCAAGCCATAGCTAACAGCCATTGAGTAACAGTTGCCCAGAAAATTATATATTAATCAAACCGACCGATTGCCTAATGAACAAACGGATTTATCCAGTACAAAATTGCCATGTACAAGTAGGAATTAACTTGAAAATAGTTAGATATTAGAAAAATGATGGAAAATTAACAACTTAGCTTTTAATCACGAAGCATTTGGGAGATGATGGCATCAGCTTGTAGTCTTTTGTAAGTCAAGTAGACTAAGTTAGCTTCGTCTGATTGTCCACAAACATAGCAAGCTAGGCTCAGAGCATCTAATAACATTAATGTGGTAATGCCTTGTGATGCTAAAGATGATATATACTCAGAAACTCCTTTGGCACAGATCTCTGCTGGCATCAGTACCAGTAGCAACCGTAAACAATCTGCCGATGCCATCATCCCATCTAATTCATGGGTCTGGGTGGCTAGTTGAACAATACCCAGAACGATTTGATTAGGGGAAATACCTTCTTTTATGAGTAGGGTAAAGAAGGAAGTTAAATGACATGGGGTGCTGTGATCAAGCTTAATATTCATAGTGCTTATTAAAATCAGTGTAACAATAATCGCAGATTTTTTGGCTAATCCGGAAAAATCTCAAAAAAGTTTTTGGGGTTTTTTCGGTTTTTTACGTCAGATTCTAGAACCTCTCAACAGATAGCACCCTAATTTGTCAACTTGAGTTTCGATGAATTTGCGTACATTATGTAACTCACGATTTAACTCACAGTTCCGTATCCTTTGATGCTAAAAATAAGCAAATTGTTCCTTTTGCCTGATTTTTACATCTTGTGACGCTAAACTAGCGAGTAATTTTTGCGCTACACCAAAATAAACTGCTTTGGATTACCTATTTTAACTAAAATTAGTAGCTTATGTAACCGACAGCGGAAATTTAATGATGTAAGATAAACAAAATGGGCATTTAGTCTCGTTAATAAGACACAATAGATAATAAATCTACAAATCTTTACCTAAAATGAAGGTAAATGTGACTTACATCTAATGGTTCTGGATGTGAAGCCCTGAAACCGGGAAAAAATAATTGAGAATTTAACCAAGTTTTTACTGCATAACAATAAGTCTAGCTTATGTCATAGTAATTGACATGGCTCCTATTCTGACATCTCGACTTGGGAAGACAGGTATGTTAGATGCTGGCATTTTTGGTAGCATAATAGTAGATTAAAGCAGTGACTATATTACTTAGAAAAAAATCTGTATGGCCAGCTACCTAGAAACCCCAACTCCAAATGAGTTACTGGATGAAGTTATTCAAGAAACCACAGCCCCAAATCATGTGGAAGTTATTGAAAATGTAATTGATACCCTGGCACAAGATCAAAGTGCAATGGTTAGTCATGGTTCTGAGGGGGAATATCTGTGGAAATTCCAATATGGCAGTGTAGAAGTATTTGTGCAGTTAACGGGAATTACTGATGAAGATACGATCACAGTTTGGGCTGCGGTGCTAAAGTTACCTGTACAAGATGAAGCCAGATTGACACGATATCTCTTAGAGTTAAATTGTGTAAGTACCTTTGAAGCCCGCTTTGGCATTATTGACCATCAGGTGGTGGTGATTTCTACACGCACTTTAGCGGAGTTGTCACCAGGGGAAGTTTCCCGCATCATTACTATTGTTGCGACTATCGCTGATGATAATGATGAATATCTGCAATCCGAGTTCTGTGCAGTTTAGGTTTCGATAATCTTAGTTAAGGAATGTGATATTTAATGCCTGATTCGCAGGTGTGGCGACTTATTCCCATTTTAGCTGCCGCTGGTGATGTTCAGATGGCTATAGACCGCTGGTTATTAGCACAACATGAGTCGGGACAACATCCGCCAACTTTACGTTTTTATACTTGGTCGCCACCCGCAATTTCTTTGGGTTATCATCAACGTCAATATCCTGAATTTTGGCAAGGTTTGCGGTGGAAAGGGGAGAAATTAGATTTGGTGCGTCGTCCTACAGGTGGTAGGGCTGTTTTACATCAAGGTGATTTAACTTACTCTGTCGTCACGTCTGGACTGAGGGGAAATCGTTTGGATGTGTATGGGCAGATTTGTGAGTTTTTGATTCAAGGATGGCGATCGCTCAATATAGAATTGTACTATGGTCAAGCTGGACGCGGTTATATTCACAATCCTAATTGTTTTGGAACAGCCACAGGTGCAGATTTAGTCTTAGCAGATGGTTATAAACTAATTGGTAGCGCTCAACTACGGAAAGGTGACGCAGTTCTTCAGCATGGTTCTATGCGGTTAAATCCAGATCCGGAGTTGTTTGCAAAGGTATTTAATCAAGAGTTTTTTCATCCTATCCAATTTCCCCAAACTATCAATCAAGAAACAATAATTAAGGCTTTAATAGCCGCAGCTTGTGATTGTTTTGGTATGGAAATAGAGGTAATACCTTTGTCTCAAGATGAGTGGAATTTGATTTTAGCAAGTTGTTGATTAGGGTAGGTTTTTAGGTGTTGCTGAGTAAAAGTATGATTTTATTTCACGCAGAGACGCAGAGGCGCAGAGAGTAAGGGTTTGAGAGATGGAATTTTCGACTTTCATACCCCAATTCACCAACGCCGGTTTTTATTCTACCCTATAATTTTTTCTCACGCAGAGACGCGGAGGTGCAGAGAGAAATCAGGTCTATTTTAGTTTTTGTCTTTGGTATGATGTTTACTTTTTAGATTGTCATGTTTTATTTGCAGTTCATACCATTCGTTTAAACAGTATTCAGACCAACAAAAACAATATTCATTCCAACAAAAATCACATAATCCCTGTTCTGGTATTTGATTATTGTTTTCTGGTTTTTGCAGTAGACAAGTGCGTGGACAGTGGAGGTAATTACTCATGATTTGATCTCTGATAAATTGATACAGTGAATTTCCGGTAAAGAATTTGCAAATACGAATAGTTAAACTTTTGTGAATGGGTAGGAAATGTCAACGATAGAATGATCTGGTCATCTAAAAGATGATACATATAAATCTCGCTATATGGTGGAATTTATTTAATATCTGTATAAAATTTTCCTAAAAAAGTCCAATGGATAGAATATCCAAGTCTTCCCAATTTTTTGATGTCATGGAAGCTTGTAGAAAAACTCTAGAAAAAATCCGTCTTTTATTTAGAAAGTAATCAGTGAAAACTTGGATAATATTTTGAGTTTTTAGTGAAAAATCGCTCTTATTAGAGTTAATATGGAAACTGTGTGTTATTTTTTTGTGATTCGCGCTAAAGTAGTCAAGTATCGAATACAGCAAGACTAACCGTATGGAAACGAAAGAGTTAAAGTTCATCTTAAAACTGTTGGGATGTCCGAATTATCGTACTGGCTTGAGTTCCAGCACTTTTGATAGTTTTAAAAGTGAGAAAAACAAAATTTGTCGAGATTTGGGGGAACTGGAATATGTAGACTATTCCCGCGAAATTGCCACAGTCAAGATTTTACCTCCTGGTCAAGCACTACTGAAACTCGACTCGGCACAATTACCTATTGATGATAAAGAACTCAAGGTACTGGAGAAGATAGGTAAGAGTTCTGGAAAAATAGCCCCCAGTGAAATCAAAGTTTCATCGCTAAAATCAGATGAACGAGACGCAATCTTAAAAACCTTGAGTGAACGGGGTTTGATTGCTATTGAAATCAAGATGAAAAGACTTAAAGCTGAAGTTTGGTTAACGGAAAGAGGAATTGAGGTTTTGCGGGATGAATATAATCCCGAAGGAAAAGCAAATATAGACTTTAATTTGCTGGGTAATTATGTGCGGTTTTTACGGAAGAATTTGCGGGTTAAGTCAGAACAAGTTTCTACTCCTGATCATGTAGAATCATATTCTGATATTACTAGCAATATCAGTGATGAAGAAATTTTAGAGACTATCAAGAAATTAGATCGGGAATTGGGTACAGAGAATTATTTACCAATTTTCCATGTACGGCAAAAGTTACAACCGCCTTTATTACGAGATGATTTAGATCAGGCGTTGTATAGGTTACAAAAAAGTGACAAAATTGATTTTAGTACCTTACAAGAATCTAGTGCTTATACACCAGAACAAATTGACGCGGGAATTCCTCAAAATATTGGTGGACAACTGTTCTTTATCATAGTTAATTAACAGTCTTCCAAATATTTTTCATTTTTTCATCACTTCCTCCTCTCACTCACCTATATCTATGACAGACATTAACAACATTATTAAACGCGAGGTCAACCCTTTTGACATCGAAATGAAACATCTAGAGTTTTGGGCTGACGAAGAAGACTCATTACTAATGGTTGAATCAATTCATAAAAATGCAATAAGAGAGATTGAAGAATTACTAGATTTAGTGGGTAAAGATCATCGTAGTCGTACAGTTTTACTAGAAGGTGAATCTGGTTCTGGCAAAACTTATTTACTAAGACGGATTAAACGCTCATTTAATAGCAAAGCATTTTTTGCTTATATCCTCTGTAGCTGGGCTGATAGTACCTACATTTGGCGGCATATTTTACGTCATACTGTTGATAGTTTAATTCAAGTTCCTGAAGGAGAAAAAGAATCACAGTTAATGTTGTGGCTCAAAAGTTTAACGGCGTTTACAAGAAGTGATATAAAACAACGAATATTTAATGATAATTTTTGGGAAGCATTACAAAGTAATCGCAAAAAATTTATCAAACACCTCAAGGATACTTATAAACAAGCAGGTATTTATAACCCTGATATGTTTTTTGGAGTGTTGCATGATCTCGCAAATCCAGAATTATATGATTTGGCTTGTGAATGGCTACGTGGAGATGATTTAAATGAAGATTCCATGAAAGAAATCAAAGTCAAAATCTGCATTGATACAGAAGATGCTGCGAAAAATATCTTAGCAAACTTTGGCAGAATTTCCACACAAACCCAACCGATTGTTTTATGTTTTGACAATTTAGAGACTATGCCCCAGTTACCAGAAGGTTTTCTGGATATACAACCTTTTTTCAATGTTAATACCACAATTCATGGAGATAACTTAAAAAATTTTTTGGTGATAATCAGCGTAATTAAGAGTGTATGGCAGCGGCATTTAGACCGGATTTTTACAGCCGATAAAGCAGGAATACATCGAACAATTCAGTTAAAACTTATTAGTATAGAACAGGCCGAAGGACTTTGGGCTTATCAACTTCAGCCATTACACCAACTAGCAAATCCTAGACCTGAATCACCTATTTTTCCTCTAAATCGGCAAATTTTAGAGAAAAACTATCCTGGTGGTAAAACTATACCTAGAAATGTACTAACTCTAGGTCGTGATGAATATCAAAAATATAAAGGTTCGTTATTAGATGAAGATGAAAAACCAAAGCCCGAACCAGTTACAATACAAATAAAGGTGACAACACCCAATGAAAAAACTGTTCCTAAACCTATAATCATTGTTCCACCACGACATCAAGATAATCAAGATACAACTCAAGCAGAATTTCAATTATTATGGCAGCACGAATATACAAAAAGTCAGGGGAAAATTACCAAGATTTCTTTGTTATCATCACCTGATTTAATTCAGATGTTGCAGCAGTCTATATCTACTTTAAAAATACAGGGAGTTAAGACTAAACTTTTAAGCGGAAAATATGCTAGTTATTCCTTGAGTTATCAACATCCTACAAATCGGCAAAAATTGGGTATAGTTTGGACAGAAGACTCAAATATGACTAGTTTTTATCATGTAATGAATGCTTGTCAAATAGTAATTCAAAAAAATCTCTGTCAAACTATGCACTTAATTCGTGGTGGAGATTTAGGAAAACCAAACATGGCGGGAAATCAACTCTATAGACAGATTTTTACCAACACTAATCATGTTCATATTAAACCAAGTCTACAGTCTATTCACTATTTGGCAACATATCAAAGTTTGGTAAATTCTGCCAAATCTCAAGAATTGGTAATTGGTGGGAAAACGATTAATTTACAAAGATTAGAAACTTTAATTAATGAATCTGAGATTTTGAATCAATGTACTTTATTACAGGATTTAGGTATTGTTTCTAAATCAAATCCAAAACCAGAACCAAATCGTAACGGTGGAAAAGATTTAAGACCTGTTAAAGACTTCTTATTAAATCTAGTTAAAACTCAACATTTGTTAGGGAAACAAGCTTTAATTAACAATGCTATTAGCAGTTTTCCCAAAGTTAAGGAAGATCAAATTAATGTATTGATTAAAGAACTATGTGAGGAAAATAAAATTCAAATTCTTGACCCCAAAGCCAAGCCAGAAGCTCAATTAATTTGTTTAGTTCCTCACAAGTAATCTATCCAGCACATTTTTTATATCAGCTAATGCACTACCTGACAGAAGCTTCTGAAATTTACAAGCAAATTTCCCAACTGTCCCTATCTAAAACCCTATGGATAGATACGGAAATCGCTGATTGGTATACCGATAAACCAAAATTAGCACTAATTCAGGTATTGGCTAATTATACAGATTTAACTGGTGAATCTGCTTACATTTTTGATGTTTTAGATCAACCTGATTTGACTGTATATTTCATTAACCAAATCATGGTTAATCCGCAAATTGAGAAAGTTTTTCATAATGCTGGTTTTGATTTAAAATATTTGGGGAAGGAACTAGCAGAAAATGTGACTTGTACCTTCAAAATAGCGAGAAAAATCACCAAAGAAGTCTTACAAACTACCAACTTAAAACTAAAAACTCTAGCTGCTGAACTCTGTCAATTTTCTCATGTAGACGCAGAAGAAGGAAGCAGTGATTGGGGAAAACGTCCCCTGACTCAAAAACAGTTAAACTATGCAGCAATGGATACAGTTTATTTAGCTACTGTTCATTATCGCTTGCTTGAAATATCCAATCCTGATGTTATCAATCGTGTATTTAATATGGTAAATCACAAATCTGAAAATTCATCTTTAACTCCCACTAAAGTTAGATTAGCTTTTGAGTGTCCGCGACTATTTTATCTAAATCATAATTTTAATTGTAAAGCAATATTCTCTCCTAAAGATGCCATTACTGGTATTGGTAATGTCTTTCACCAACTAGCGGATAATTTTATTAATTTACTGCTAATTGAACCCAGATTTAAAACTTTATTAAATCCATCTGCAACACAATTAAAGGTAGATGTAATTACGTTGGAAATTCAACAACTATTCTATAAAATTAAGTTCTTTCCCTATTTACAAAATGCAATTGCAAAAGACGCGAGTAAAGCCTCTCTACTGCTACAAGTTTGGCAAGGTTTACAAGGATTAATTAAAAAGTTTACTGAATTGTTGATCATCAATCGCCGTTATTGCAGTGCAGAAACAGTTATTCAGAATACTTTTATTTCTGAAGAACGCAGTTTAGAATATTACTTTGATTTACCTAATGGGACAAAACAATTAATCAGAGGTGAATTTGATTGTTTAGTTTTTAATTTTGAACTCAAACGCCTTTGTATGGTAGAATTTAAAACCTATCAATCTGTAGATTCAGCAGCACAATTAGCGCAAGTTTCTCTCTATAGTTATATGTTATCGAAGCGGAAAAAACCACCTATTGATTCTGCTGTTTATTGTGTTTTACCAGAATTTAAAGAATACAAATATTCTTGGGAACAGTTAGAAAATACGGTTCATCAATTAATTCCCTATAAATTATTACAAATGCAACAATGGTTGAGTTGGGAATCTCCCAATCCTAACCCACCACCTGCGACAACTCAACCTCATTTATGTGAAATTTGCCCCCAACAACAAAAGTGTCAGACTTTTTTCGATGTTGAATCTAATGCACCGCCAAATAAAGTTATTCCAGATAATGACAATCCTGATTTTATAGCACCTTCCAAAAAACGAGAAGATACATCTGACTCTTCACATTATTTGGAAAACCCAACACGAAACCTAACCCCCCAACCCCCTTCCCTACCAGGGAAGGGGGAGAATTCAAAGCCTCTCTCCTTGCAGGAGAGAGGTTTGGAGAGAGGTTTTTCAGATACTTTTAAAAGTCAGAAAGATACATTTATTAATGCTGATGAAATTGGCGCATCTTTAGTGGCAATTCTAGAATCTTTTAAGGTTAATGTAGATTATTATGGTGCTGATGTAAGTCCGGCATTTATTCGGGTGAAAATTAAACCACATTTAGGTGTGAAAGTTCCTTCAATTCTCAGATTATCCGCTGATTTACAAGTACAATTAGGGTTAGAATATCCGCCTTTAATTGCTCCCCAAGCTGGTTATGTAAGTATTGATTTGCCGCGTCAAGATAGACAAATTGCCAAATTTGAAGATTATATTCAAAAGCAGTTTTTACCCCCAACAGCACCCGTAAAAATTGCTATTGGAGTGGGTATTGATGGGAAGTTATTAGAGGCTGATTTATCAGATCCGAATACTTGTCATTTTTTGGTGGGAGGAACAACAGGAAGCGGAAAAAGTGAATTTTTGAGATCCTTACTTCTCAGTTTAATCTATCGTCATTCTCCCCAACATCTCAAAATTGCCTTAGTTGACCCCAAGCGGGTAACATTTCCCGAATTTGAACAAATGTCGTCGTTATATGCACCAGTTGTCAAAGATAGCGATCGCGCCGTAGAATTAATGCAGGAACTAGTTGCAGAAATGGAATCTCGTTATCAAAAATTTGAAAAAGCTAAATGTGCAGATTTAACCACCTATAATCAACGTTCTTCCCCAGCTTTACCGCGTATTGTCTGTATATTTGATGAATATGCCGATTTTATGGCAGAAAAAGAAATTCGCACCATATTAGAACAAAGTATCAAACGTTTAGGCGCAATGGCAAGAGCCGCAGGTATTCATCTAATTATTTCCACACAACGCCCAGAAGCCAGTATTGTCACCCCAATTATCCGTTCTAACCTACCTGGACGAGTCGCCCTACGTACCTCCAGCCAAGCAGATTCATGTATTATTCTGGGTGGAAAAGAAACAACAGCAGCCTATTTATTAGGCAAAGGTGATTTAGTTTACCAAGGTGGTTCGCACGGACAACGTCTTCAAAGCTTATTAGCACAAACTATTAAACTACCTTAAAAAAAAGATCCCCGACTTCTCTAAGAAGTCGGGGATCTAAATTTATTAGATAATATAAACGCTATATCATTGGGAAAGCGTCAGTAGAGGAATTAAAATGGGATATGTAATTGCAACCGCAAACATGAAAGGTGGAGTTGGTAAAACCACCATTACCGTGAATATAGCCACCTGTTTAGCCAAAAATCACGGAAAAAAGGTACTTGTTTTAGATTTAGATAGTCAAATCAGTGCCACACTGAGTTTAATGTCACCTGTTGATTTTGCCAAACGTCGCAAACAAAGAAAGACATTTAGATATTTACTAGATCAAATTATCAACCCTGAACCAGAGGCAAAATTTACAATTGGGGACATCATTCAACCTGAGATTTGTAACCTGACTGGATTAAACTTATTACCAGGAGACATAGATTTATATGATGAATTTTTGGTTTCAGAAATGCTGCATAATCAATCAGTAGCATTAGGAGAACAGGATTTTGAAACTATCTGGAATCGCTTTGAAAGGGTCTTAATTAGAGATATTTTAGAACCTATACGGAATGAATATGATTTTATTCTTTTAGATTGCGCTCCCGGTTATAATCTCCTGACTCGAAGTGCTTTAGCTACCAGTGATTTCTACATTCTTCCCGCTAGACCAGAACCCTTATCTGTAGTCGGAATTCAACTTTTAGAAAGACGCATTGCCCAATTAAAAGAAAGTCACGAACATGAAGCCAAAATAGATATAAAAATGTTGGGAATTGTCTTTAGTATGTCCAATGCCAATCTCCTGAATGGCAGATATTATAAACAGGTAATGCACCGAGTTATCGAAGATTTTGGAGTAGATAAAATCTGTAAAGCTCAAATCCCCGTTGATGTTAATGTTGCCAAAGCTGTTGATAGTTTTATGCCCGTTTCTTTACTAAGTCCGAATACAGCGGGTTCTAAGGCATTTATGCAGTTAACTCAGGAATTATTGCAGAAATTGTAAATTAACAATATAGCAGTAAGTAGGTTGGCGTTGAAAATTGTCGTTATGGCAAGGCAAAAGGCAAGAGGCAAGAGGCAAGAGTGAAGAGGGTTTAGGCGATTTTACATTTCTTTACACAGTTTGGTTTTATTGTGTTCACCTACTTATACACTCCTGAACTCCTGATAGCGTAGCGTGGCGTTAGCCATACTTCTAGCCCTCACAGATAACTTTTTCAGCAAGCCCTAAATAGTATTAATTTAGAGGGTGTTTGAAAAGTCACGATTGCTGTATCAAATGTTTTACCCCTCCCTAACCCTCCCCTTATAAAGGGGAGGGAACTGGATTTTCTTGTTTCTCCCCTTTGTAAGGGGGGTAACAATGTGATGAAAATTACGGGATACCACTTTTAAAACATCCTCTTAGAGATTGGATAAGGGGTAATAAGTAAAAATATTACCCATTACCAATTACCCATTACCCATTAAAATCTAAGCAGCGAAATTTGCAGCGACAAAATCCCAGTTCACCAAATTATCTAAGAAATTCTTGATGAATGCAGGACGGGCATTTTTGAAGTCAATGTAATATGCGTGTTCCCAAACGTCAATGGTTAACAGAGCTTTTTTACCGTGTGCGAGGGGGTTTTCGGCGTTGGGGGTTTTCATTACTTTCAGAGTACCACCATCATCAACCAACCAAGCCCAACCACTACCGAATTGAGTTGCAGCAGCGTTAGAAAATTCTTCTTTGAATTTGTCGAAACTACCAAAATCCTGATCAATTTTAGCAGCTAATGCGCCTGTAGGAGTGCCGCCACCTGCTGGTTTCAAGCAATTCCAGAAGAAGGAGTGATTCCAAACTTGAGCAGCATTGTTGAAGATTCCAGCTTTGGTAGAATCACCAAAAGCGATTTGAATTACTTCTTCCAAAGACTTGTTGGCTAATTCTGTGCTATCAACAAGCTTATTCAAATTATCTACATAAGCTTTATGATGCTTACCATAGTGATATTCAAAGGTTTCAGCCTTCATGCCATAGGATTCTAAAGCATCAGAAGCAAAAGGTAAAGCTGGTTGGGTAAATGCCATTTTGTGAAATCCTCTCTTTACTGTTTTCTAGTTGAAAGCTATTGCCATAGCTAGGCAAATTACAGGTTTCGTATTTAGTAAGCCCTACTTAATCCTGCAATACAAAACTTAACATTGTCATTCTACTACCAAAGTGGAAATTTCCACCAATTAGTTTATAAACAAAGCAAATTCCATCTATTTAGCTTAAACTCTTAACTTCTCTCTGTTGACTCTGCGCCTCTGCGTGAGCAAAAAGCCCGGTTTAAAATATATAATTATTAACTCAGACTAATATCCACCTCAAGAAAGATGAATCTATCTGAAACTAGTTTAGGATGTAGTTCAAAGCACTAAAAATTAAAATGGTGAGTTAGTCGGCGCTCACCACTGTTTTGAAGTCCTTTGAGACTTCCAAATAAAAAAATGTCCCAAAACTGATGCAGAAATTCTCTCTCTGTGTACTCTGTGCCTCTGTGGTTCGTTTCTTAGGATAATTTATTTCTTGGAAGTCTCTTTAGGAATTTGGGCGCAGGCCCTGCGCCCCTACGTTCTGGTGATCTACCAATGGGATAGCCGCTGGTTGTAATGGCTAATGATTTGTGCTGCTACTTCAGAAGCAGTTAAACCGTCGGTTTGGAGTTCAATGGCATCAGCCGCTTTTTGCAAAGGGGAGACTTTCCGGGTGCTATCTTTGAAGTCGCGTTCAGCAATCTCCTGTTCTAGTTGTTCTAAACTCAAGATTGAACCTGTTTTTTGAAAGTCTTGCTGACGACGACGCGCTCGTTCACCGACGGAAGCGGTTAAGAAGATTTTAATTTCCGCATCTGGAAAGACGTGAGTGCCTATGTCTCGACCTTCTGCTACTAACCCCCCGCGTTGTCCCCAACTTTGCTGCTGTTTGACCAAGGCTTGACGCACTGCACTTTGGGCAGCGATCGCCGATACAAGAGATGTTACCTCAACAGTGCGAATTTTTTGAGTGACATCAATATCATTAATCTGGACTCTCACGGGAGTTTGCAAACTTTGACTGGGAGTGAGGTCAATTTTGCAGTGAGCGGCTAATTCCGCCACAGCACAATCATCATCAATAGCAATTCCCTGTTCCATGACTAACCAAGCGATCGCCCGGTACATAGCACCAGTATCTAAGTACACCAAACCTAATTCCTGTGCCACTTGACGAGCCACAGTAGATTTACCAGCACCAGCCGGACCATCAATAGCAATGATCGGTTGGCGGAGTCCATCATTGCCATCGCGCAGAATCGTATTATCAATTAACCTTGTAGAACCAAGACGAGCAGCGATCGCCAACATTCCTTCATCCTCAACTTTTTCTAAAAACATCAACGTATTCGGTTCAACCAATTCAATATATTCCAAGCTGATATTGCTAACTTTTGCGATTTCTTGCCGCGCCAATGCTATGAGTTCACCACTGTCACGAACGCCAGCCCGAAACGCCGCTTCAGCTTGCCGTAAACCTTTAAATAACACAGTTGCTTGCTCTTTTTCTGTAGCCGTCAAATATTGATTACGAGAACTTAAAGCCAAGCCGGACACATCCCGCACCGTAGGACAAGCAACAATTTCTACTGGCAAATTCAAATCAGCTACTAACCGTTTAATAATTGCCAATTGTTGACCATCCTTTTGTCCAAAGTAAGCTCGGTCAGGTTCTACCAAGTTTAAAAGCTTAGTGACAATAGTTGCCACACCAGTAAAATGACCTGGACGAAAATTACCACACAAGCTAGATATCATATCAGATGGAGGGATCACTTGTGTCACTTGAGTTTCTGCTATATTCTTCCCCGGTACACCAATTTCTTCCGGAGTTGGGGCAAAAATCACATCAACTCCCGCCTGTTCACAAAATTCTCGGTCTTGTGCCAAAGTGCGAGGATAGCATTGATAGTCCTCGTTGGGTCCAAATTGTAGGGGATTGACAAAAATACTCACAATTACCGTTGCATTTTCCTGTCTAGCCCGTTTAATCAAACTTAAATGCCCCTGATGTAAACCTCCCATAGTTGGCACTAAACCAACCGCTGTGGGATACCAACTGGTTTGTTCATCAAGTCCCAGATCATCTGGTAGCCTCAGATGGCTTTGCCAGCGACGACGATTTAAATAGCAGCGTAAAGCTACAACTGTTGTCAGCACACGCACAAAATACCCCTAGTTTCTATCCTTTCCCCCGTTAGTGTATATCCGATAGCGCAGCGTGGCGCAAAGGATAATTGGGAGATAAAATAGAAGAACCAGGGGTATTTAATCGTGAAAAGCGAAAACAGAGTCGGAACTAGGAAACGGGTTATTTTCCTAAAACCTCAAGACTAACTGGAGCAACACCACTGCTGATCATACCCAAAAGCCGAGCAGCGCCGGCGGAAAGGTCAATAATTCGACCCCGGATGAAAGGTCCTCGATCATTGATTCTGACAACAACAGAACGACCATTACGGGTGTTAGTGACACGGATTTTTGTTCCCATCGGTAAGCTACGATGAGCCGCAGTTAATCCTTCGGGATTATATCTTTCACCACTGGCGGTTTTATTGCCAGAACCATCATATCCATACCAAGAAGCCATCCCTTGGAAACTGAGATTGACATTACCGAAGGCAATTTTTTGCGGTAGACTGGCACTAGAAACTGATTTACTAGCGGGTAAGTTAGCAATTGTCTGAATGGGAGATGCGTTGCCGATGAGTCTCCGCAGTCTGTTAGTTGCTTGTAAGGCATCTTGGGCAAGATTTTCTGTGGTATCTGCTAATCTAGTACCTTCATTGACTTCTACCAGTTCTTGACCGTCAATGGTAATGGTGTAGCGATCCACTGACGGTTGTTTACGGAAGAAGCCTTTTTTATTGGCTTTATTGTTAATTACGGAATTATCCGCTGTTTTCCAACTGACAGTAATCTTGCTTGCATCTACATTGTTCTGGATCAGTTCGTTAATTCTAGCGGCAATCACACTAGCTTTCTGAATTGGATCATTGTCAATAGAGCTAACTTGTTTGTTAAAATTGATTGTATTACCAGCATTGCTAAAACTGGCAACTTTGGCTGTATTGGTAGCAACAAGAGAGTCAGGATTGATATTCTCATTATTGCCAATTACTCCAACTTTAGTTTTGTTGTTAGTAACTGGGGTAGAACCCAAAAAAGTCAGAACAGGAATGTCCCGAACATAAAGAGTAGCTGCTTGTAAACCTTTAATACTGTGAGGATAAATCCTAGTAATCACAGCATCCAAGGTGGGGTTTTCTGTTGGGGATTGGTATTCTCCTACTTTGACTGCATCACTGATAGATGATGCTTGCCTAGTTGGGGAACTTTCCTCACTGGTTTGAGTTCGACCAACTGAGGGTAAACCCAAAACGGCCAGAATTACGGCAACTGTAGTCCACAAATGTCTTTGATTCATGCGTCCGATTTTAAAGCGACTGTAGAACTTAAGTTTTTTGATTAGCGGGGGTTTCACCTTGTGAACAGTGACTCTCGCCGGAAACTTTAACCCGTTCCGCTTTCACTTTGTGTTTTGTAACTCGAATACATTAACATGAATTTTCGGACTTGGGGATCAGGGTTTTAGCGGAAGTCTGAAAGAAATGTCCAAATTTATAGTTGAGTTTGAGCTTGTAAACCGTGATTAATTCAGGACTTTGGCTATGTAACGTTTTTTTTAAGATTTTTATATTTTCTTCGGGAAACTTCATATTAAGCGATCGCCCAATTTGACAATTACTACCTAATATTTATTCTCAGTAGTTGTAAATTATGAAGTATCGAAAAATCATCCAGTTACTTGGTGTTTCGATGAAATTTTACTGCCAATAGTTGACTCTTCAAAAGATATCACCAGCCTAAACATAATCTAGACAAAGATTAAATTGTCAAAATACTTGGACTCTTTTCGCCCAGTACATGATTTTTTATCTACATTTTTAGTAAGTAAATATATTTAAAATGTCTACATAATTAGTTGCAATTAAAACAATTACTGTCAAGCAATAACAGTGATTTATTTCCAGTAAGTATTTATTCTTATCCCCAAATAAAAAATTAATGAGACCATAGAAAAATGGCATTAAACGCGCACAAATGCACTTATTGAGTATATAAAAATACATACTTACTTGTTGCTACGGAATAAAATCAGTAATCAATTTTATATCAAGCTATTAAACATACATATAATTCGGAAAATACAGAAATGTTATCATCAGCACTTTTAGGCATTTTCCAAAACTTGTATTCCCAGTATAAATCCCTGAAAGATAGTGTAGTCGCTAACTATAACTCCAACTCGCCAAAGTAAATTCAGCGTCTGGGGTTGCCTGAGTTTAATATAAATAGTCATCCTGCAATACCTTGTCCATTTTTTGTAGGTCGGGTTAAGCGACAGCGCAACCCGACGCATTTGTTGGGTTATGGCTATGGCTCCTACGTCGCCACGCAAGCTATCGCCACACTATGGCTAACGCCTCCCGTCAGGGATACGTGAACGTACCTCAATCCAACCTACAAATCAAGACTTTTTTCGATTTGGACAAGGTATTGATCCTGAAAACTAATTACAGCAGGAGTCAGGAGTCAGGAGTAAAACTGTTCGCTACAGTTAACCGTTTCCATGTCAGTTCTTTACCAACCTCATCCCATTTCCAACGTAATAAGTGGGCGGGTTGTTGGGCGGCAAATTTTGGTAAGTTGATAGCTTGCCTGGGTGCGTCTGTAGCGAGGCTAACGGCGGTTTCTAGGTCACAAATTCCCCATTTCACTAGATTTTGAACTCCAGTTAATAATGGTAGGGTTGTTCCTGATAAAGTGCCATCTTGTAATCTGGCTGTACCGTTGATAACTTCTATTTGTCGGGTATCCCAAGGATAGATGCCGTCAGGTAATCCTAATGGTGCAAGGGCATCACTGACAATAAATAACCTTTCACTGGCACGCAGAAGAATTTTTAAGATCATTGGGGTAACGTGCTGACCATCGGCAATGAAACCACAAAACACATCAGGATTGTTCATGGCTGCGCCTAATAAGCCCGGTTCACGGTGGTGTAGGGGTGGCATGGCGTTGAAGGCGTGGGTGATCATTGTAGCGCCTTGAGTAAAAGCTTGTTGGGCTTCTGTAGCTGTGGCTTGTGAATGTCCTAAGCTGACAGTGATTCCCAAAGAACCCAAATATGGGATGACTTTACCTGTGGTGTCTAATTCTGGTGCGAGAGTGATGACTTTGACAATATGGGCATAATCTCCTAAGACCCGTTTAACTTGATCTATGGTGAGGGGAAGAAGATATTCGGCTGGATGTGCGCCGCGTTTGTAGTAGTTTAAAAATGGACCTTCTAAATGGACTCCGAGAATTTGGGCGGAGGTTGGAGAATTGGGGGTATAATTGGCGAGAATGGCGAGCGATCGCTGAATATTTTCGATGGAGGTTGTCACTAGGGTGGGTAAATAACCGTCAACTCCTGCTTCCCACAGAAATGAAGAGATTTTTGGCAGCATAAAGGAATTGTCTGCTGTTAATTCCGGGAAGGCTAATCCTAGTCCACCATTGATTTGTAAATCCACACCACCTAAAGAAATCCAGTCTCCAGCTACATCTAAAATTTGTAAGTTTTGTGGTACAACTTTTTCCCATGCTGTGTTCATGGGCATAATTTCCTCAATTATGCCTGCTTGGTTAACTAAGATTCTTTGTAAATCTTGATAACCGGGGATTCTTACGTTGATAATATCTACATTTGCCAGCATGGTATTTTTGTCAGTTGTTAGTTGTTCGTTGTCAGTTGTCAGTTGTCAGTTGTCAGTTGTCAGTTGTCAGTTGTCAGTTGTCAGTTGTTAGTTGTCAGTTGTTAGTTGTCAGTTGTCAGTTGTCAGTTGTTAGTTGTCAGTTGTTAGTTGTTAGTTGTTAGTTGTTAGTTGTCAGTTGTTAGTTGCACAAGAATATTTCTCCCCTTTTACTTCCCCAACTCCCCCAACTCCCCCAACT
>NZ_LJOU01000045.1:0-46264 GCF_001672085.1 Anabaena sp. AL93
GTCATGTTTGAGTAATTTGATGCACTATCAGATTTTTAACTCACCGATTTTACATCATCTGACAACAATTATAAATTTTTATTTCCCTTGGATTCCCTATTCTAAAACCCGAACGATAAACTGGATTTTCCCCATTCGTTGTCAAGCAATCTCTCTAGTTTATTGAGTATTCATACTTATTTTTCAACCCGACTGTTTTTTTAGCCAGAGGCAATGGCTAAAAAATAGTTACTTTGTACTATATTTTGAATTCCAAAATCGGGGCTAATACTTTATTTTTTTCAAAATGAGAATTGCTGCTAGCCAATCTCAAGAATTTACACAAACAAAAGCTGATGATTGGGAAGATACTTTGATTTCTTGGGGAATAGAGAGAGGATTATTTTTAAGTTTTAATCCTGGTGAAAGTGATTTTATCAATCAGATAGTTAATTTAGCACTAGATAAGAGTGATAATCTGAACAATGGTATTTATCAAAAAATAAATTTATAGTGTTTCGTTAGTTTGATTCTGTATAGCAAAAATTCTCACAGAGGTAATTATGATTAACCAAGAAATTACTGAACGTCAAAAAAGACTAGAACAGTTTTTACAGCATTTAGAATCAGCCCGTCAATTAGAAGATGATATTATTAAATATGGGTTAGAAGCGGCTGATTTATATTTTGAAGATATAGATGGTGATTGGTTGGAAACTTGGGGGGATGATGACGATGAACCCGGTTATATTGAGAAACTTACTACTTTCTTAGAAAGTAATGATGTGGTTGCAGTAAAGGTAAAGGAACGTTTACAGGATAAGTCTATTGATGAAATTATTGGTGGTTTAGAATATTGTTTGAGTCAATTAACGGATAAAGATCGGATTTTTGCTGCTAAGGATTTTTTAGTTGGTGATGTTGTGGTTTCTGGAAGTTGTCGCGCTTCTGGTAATAGTGATATTGATGAAGTTAAGTTGTTGGAATTAGCGGAAGATTTGATGGAGAAGTTGACGGATATTTTGGGGTAATTTTTATATTTTAATCAATTTAGATATATCTTCTACTTGTCTAATGTTATCCCAATCAATCACCGCAACCCAAATATTCTCTTCTGGAGAATGTTTAACCATTCCCTCTACTTCTAAATCTTCGCTATAAAAGGTCAGTATTTGAGCATCTTGTAATTCAATTTTTTGACGTGCTAAATCTTCAATTGTGCCAATACAATTTAAACGCAGCCGGTCTTCTTCATCAGCTCGCTCTTATCTCTTTCCTACTCTCTAACTGCTGATATTATGGTTTACGGTGTTGTCTCAAAGTGTTACTAAATTAATTTCTGATCGGAAACTGAAAACTATGCAATTTAGTATGATAATTAAGTAATATGAATTACTCAAAAAATTTACAGGCATTACTTTATTATGCAGCATGAGGCAATACTGAAACTCAAACCGCGCCCTCTCCGCTTAGTTTACTTAGTGAATACAACAACAGACCTGAAAAATGCGGTGACACTTTACACACATTTATGGGGTGGCTTTTCAAATGCTATCTTTCCAGTACCTGATGATACTGATAAACTTATCCTTTTGCAGTACGCCTTAGAGTCAATTAATCCTGATTATATTTTCTTGCCAGAGCAAGACATTCCAGAAAATGTCACTGAAATCTTAGATGAGTTTCCAAGTCGTTGTTTAAAACTTTTATCAGAGCGAATTGAAGACATAGCTAATTTGAATGATCATCTTCTTCGTCTTCCATTGCAGACAGTAAATGGTTCTCAAATTCGAGAATTTCCACATATTATTCGTGTTTTAAATTCTATATACAAAAATCCCTTATCGGACACTAATATTTGCTTGATTTCAGATAATTCTACATTTGGACATGAGATATTTCTGCAATTTGGTAAACCATCGAATCAATATCAAGGATACCTAAAAAACCATCTAAATGCTCGGTCAATTACCATTGATTCTATTGAATTTTTGCTCAAGGCAAGCTTACTAACAGCAACAAGAATATTCACAAACTCACTCTCTATGACGAAAATGGAGATTGTACATACACAGTCTTCAGGTGGCTGGTCAGTTCGAGATCATGAAAAAGTTTGCAATTTATTCCTTTATGAATCTAATGATATTAATATCGCAGCTATTTTTTGGAACTACCGCCGTTTAGATATAGGTTATATTAATAAGTTCTGTTTGCCTAAAAAAGACTTCCTGCAAAACTTAGAAGAATGTATTTCAATTTTGTCTAAATTTTTTCTCTCAATGCAGGAATTGAGAATTTATGTTAATTTATCAAATGATGAAGCGATAAATTTAGCAAACCAAATTCATAATAATTTTAATAAATTTGATAGAAATATTTTTGTAAGAGTTTTTTATAATAATTCCGGGTTTGATTTTCAGCCAGGTAACGTTTACTCTAGCAAACCAGTTATTACAACACGAGAAATTTCATCATTAGATAAATCCATACGCTTTAGTCCTATCATACCCTCTGGACACGAAAATTCTAATTATCTTTTTGGATATGATGCAGAAATTGACTTTGCCTCTGGTGAATCGTTTTCTGCACCTTTTACACAAACTTCTGCTGTACTCCTATCTAATCACATACGACAAGTCGAATATTCAGAAAATGCTCAAGACCCTCTATTCAAAGATTGGCAACAGGGGAAAACACAACCTGTACGACCTGCTAACAAGGGTGTTACGGGGTTAGTTTACTCTAACGAAGAATGCCGTATATATTTACCTGAAAGCGAAGAAATTATTGCAAGATGGTTAAAAATTAAAGGTTTATTTTTTGAATTAAATGATCATACTCGCTATGCTAAAGGTTTTATTAAGCGTTTTGGAGGTTTTGATAAAACTAGAGATTTAATTATGTCAGGTGGAGCGAAAATATTTAGGGCTTTTGGTACTAGTGAATCCTCGGAAATCAATAAATTAGATGGAAATAAATTAAAGTATTCACATAAATCTGAACAAAGTGGATTAAAATTTTCGGAAATAAAAGGATATTTAGAACGAGAATTAAATCTGATCCGGAAAGATGCAAAGAATACGAAAGATGCAAAGAATATAGTAGAGCAAAATCTTCCGGCATTATTGGAAGCAGGTTTATTATACCGAGGATATGCCCTAAAATGCCCATATTGTGGGTTAAAAGACTGGTACAAATTGGAAAAAATTAATGAATTTGTTGAATGTAATGGTTGTGCAGAAAATTTCCAGTTAGGTTGTAAAGAAAATTTTCAGTTTGACAATTTGGATAAGTTAGAATTTGCATATAAACCTAATGAATTAGCAGCCCGTTTTCTTAAAACTGGTGGAGAAGCTGTACTATCAGCAGCAGTTTTTTTATCCTGGCTTGCTTCTTCTGGACACATTCAACTAGGAGGAGACCTTCACAAAATAGGGGAAAAAGATAAATTCTCTGACATTGATCTATTCATAATTGTGAAAAATGTTTTCATACTTGTTGAATGTAAGTTTTGGCGAATCATCAATGAAGAAAACGTACAAAAAATAATAGCGCATCTTGAAAAATTAATTGAAACAGCAGTTCTTGTAAGCGCAAAAGTAGTAGTTTTAGGTGTTGTGAGTATATCAGTTACCTGTGACTTACATTCCCTTGTGAGCGATGTGGCACAAAAAGCAACTGAAAAAGGAATTGGTGTACATCTTCTGCTCAATGATACGTTTTATCTATGGGGTCAAAAAGAGAACGAAATAAAAGAAAAATGGCAACTGAATGTTGGGTTACTTGTAGTTTCAAAAGAGAAGTTGCTTCATTATCAAGTTGTATCTGTAGGAGAACCTATCAGACAATATAGTTGGGATGAGGGAGATCAACTGGTAGATAGAAACTTGGTAGAATCTTGGAGGCAAGAGTTTTAACGGTTTTAAGCGGGTCTGTTTCATTTGGGAAAATGGAAATGCTTATAATGTAGAAATAGTGGATTACCATTAGGAGAAAAAGTCATGGAAAACAACTTACTATATAATCCCCATGCTGGTGAAATTTTAAAATATCAATTTTTAGAAGAATTAGATATCAGCGAAAATACTTTAGCTGTTAATTTAGGTTTAACTTATCCTACTATTCAAGGAATTATTACAGGTAAACTTAAAATAACAGCAGATATAAATTTATGCCTTTGGCTCTATTTTAGATTTTCAGATGGTTATTTTTTAAGATTGCAAAATGCTTATTAAACCAACTTCCCCCACCTGATAACTGTATTAAAACTTCTGCGATCGCTTTCGATAAATTTTTATTTGAATGTTCATAAGTCAAAGTTAAAAATTGATAACCTTTTCTTATCAACTCAGGGTTATCAATCATTTTATGATACAATATAATCGGGTTACAAAAATACAACTACATAAATATAAAAAATATGAACAACCTATCAATTCCAGCACAAACATTACAAGAAGCATGGGAAAAAGGTTTACAGAAAGGTTTAACCCAAGTTGCGGTAAATATGTTACGAGAAGGTATTGATTTAGATTTTATCGTCAAACTAACTGGACTGCCATTAGAAGTAGTTAAAAATTTACAATCTGTTCATACAGATGATGATAAAATATTGGTTAAAGAATTTTTAGAAATGAGTGAATCATCATTAAATAAAATTTGGCTTGTTCCAGAGGAAGACGAAGCATGGAAGGATCTATAGAACTTTCCTTTGTGTTATAATAAGAGTTGAATATTGCTAACCCTATTAGTAAACTATCGCAATGACAAATAAAATCATGAAAAACAAAGAATTTTATGTAGTAATTGAAAGAGATGAAGATGGTATGTATATTGGTGAAGTTCCCCAACTTAAAGCCTGTTATAGTCAAGGAGAAACTATTGATGAACTCATTAAAAATATTAAAGAAGTTATTGAAATGTGTTTAGAAGAACTAGAAGAGGAATTAACCACAGAATTTATTGGTGTGCAAAAAGTAGTATTATCATGACTAAATTACCAACAATTACAGGAGAAGAACTGATTGCTGCATTAGAAAAAGTAGGTTTTTATATAGTCAGACAAAAGGGAAGTCATGTCAGAATGAAACATGAAGATAATCGAGTTGTTTCTATTCCTTCTCATAGTGGTAAAACTATCGGAAAAGGTTTATTAGTAAAAATAATTCGAGATGCAGATTTAACTAAAGATGAATTGATAGAACTTTTAAATTAGTTCTTAGGGAGAATTTTCCATATTCCCTAAAGTGATATAATAGAACAATTAAAACTGCGAGGTAAATTTCTATGGTAACTCTAGCACCTACTCACAGCGACACTCACACCAATAGCGTCATTCTCCATCATATTTCTTGGCAGACATTTGAACGAATTTTATTAGAAACAGGTGATGATCGCCATAACAGGTTTACTTATAATCAGGGAATTCTAGAAATTATGACTCCATTAATGCCCCATGAACATAATAACCGTTTGTTACAAAATCTAATTATTGTTTTAGTTGAAGAGTTAAATCTCAATGTCAAAAGCACTGGTTCATTAACTTGCAAAAGAGAAGATTTAGCTAGAGGTGTAGAACCTGATTCCAGTTTCTATATTCAAAATGAACCAATCATGAGAAATAAAACCAGTTTAGATTTAACTCAAGATCCTCCACCTGATTTAGTCATAGAAGTTGATTATGCTAGTTCTTCTATTGATAAATTACCGATTTATTTAGCTTTAGGTGTTCCTGAAGTTTGGCGTTATGATGAACCTGTGATGCAAATTTATAGTTTATCTGAGGATAAATATATTCCTTGCAATGGTTCACCAACCTTTGCAAATTTACCTTTAAATACAGAAGTTCCTCAGTTTTTAGCTTCTAGTTTACAAGTGGGTGAGGTGTCAATGATTAAAAATTTTCGGAGTTGGTTAAAAACACAAATTTCTTGATTAAATTAAGAAGTCGGTGATCTGCGTATTATGTTTTTTAAGGTTGAGTTACTTATTGCTCGGCTTTTATTGCTCAGGGGTGACAATAATATGATTTAATGGTAGAAAGGCAATTAAACAGAACTTTGAATTTTTATGGATATCTCACCTAATCAATCATCAACTCAATTTTTATCTTCAGAAGAATCCGCTCAAGTTGACGCGGCTTTGTTATCTTCTCCTGAAAAGTTTTTAAGTAGATTGACAATTTCTTCTTTGCGGATTTTACAACATATTGCCAAGGAATATGATGTTTCTATTGAGGAATTGACGACAAAGCAAATTATTACCTGGTTTGAAATTGATGCCAAAATTAGAAGAGAGAAAGGGATTGAGGAAGCGTTTTTGAAGTGGTAAGTTGTGTCTTGCAGTAATCTTTTCACTGTTCAACGCCAATATGAAGTATTGGGGGTTGACAATTGATTTAAAATTTGCTATGGTGGTTTCGATAAGGAAGAACTATCTTGTAATAAATACAATAAAAAATCGCGTGTTTGGTAGACAGCGATGTTTTAGAGAGCAAAATTAAACCTTACTAACAAGTAAATAACTATTACTGCGTGTATCAACTAATTTTGTATAAGAGTTGAAATAACAATATGGCGATCGCAAATACCCTCCAAGAATCAAAGCTTTTGCGTCTGAGGCGCTGGTTTAGTAATCTGCGTGGCGATTTGACGGGAGGATTAACAGCAGCAGTAGTAGCATTACCTTTGGCTTTAGCTTTTGCTGTAGCCAGTGGAGTCGAACCAAAAGCGGGACTCTATACTGCTATTGTTGCGGGAATTGTGGCGGCCATTTTTGGCGGTTCTCCAGTCCAGATTACCGGACCAACGGGGGCAATGGCCGTGGTTTTGGTGGGAATTGTTGCTAAATACGGGATTGAGAAAGTTTGGATTGCTGGAGTAATGGCTGGTATGATCCAAATTGCTTTGGGTGTAGCCAAACTCGGACAGCTAGTGAAGTTTATTCCCTACCCAGTGACAGCAGGTTTTACTAATGGGATTGCTGTTATTATTTTTTGTGGTCAATTAAATAATTTCTTTGGTTTAAAACTACCCCGAAGTGAACATTTTTTGCCGGGAGTTTGGCAAAGTTTAACTCATGTAGAAGCTTTAAATTGGGCAGCAGTGGGACTGGCAATTGTGGTAATTGTCACTACAGTTTTATGGCCAAAAATAAATAATACCATACCCGGTTCTTTAGTGGGGTTGGTGTTAGCAACGGGAATAGCTACTTATTTCCATTTGAATATTCCCACAATTGGCGCGATTCCCCAATCTTTACCCATGCCCCAAGGGATTCCCCACTGGAATGATTTTAGTGTAATTCGAGAACTAATTAATCCAGCTTTGGCTTTAGCCGCATTGGGAAGTATTGAATCTTTATTATCAGCGGTTGTAGCTGACGGTATGACGGTCAGTGAGAAACATAATAGCGATCGCGAATTAATTGGTCAAGGGTTAGCAAATATCATTGTCCCATTTTTTGCTGGTATTCCTGCCACAGGGGCAATTGCGCGAACTGCTGTTAATGTCCGTTCTGGTGGAAAAACCCGACTATCTGGAGTAATTCACGGCGCTGCATTAGCCATGATTGTGCTAACTTTAGCACCCCTAGCGGCACAGATTCCCCTAGCGGCATTAGCGGGAATCCTGATGGTAGTTAGTGTGCGAATGATTGAATGGGAAGCCATTGGCTTGTTAATGCGGGCTACCTATTCCGACTTTGCGGTGATGATTCTGACTTGGTTGGTGACAATCTTATTTGACTTAGTTCTCGCTGTCGAGGTAGGATTAATTGCTGCCGGCGCTTTGTTCATCAAACGCATGAGTGATTTAAGTTTAGTGAAGATTCCCGAAACCGAAGTATTCCCCCCCGGAACTTCGCTAGAATTAGGGAAAGAAATTGCTGTTTATCGAGTAGATGGTCCGGTATTTTTTGGGGCTGCGGAGAGATTTGCTACCTTTATTCGAGATGAACCAGAAGTCAAATATTTAATTCTGCGGTTGCGGTTTGTGCCAAATATGGATACAACTGGGTTAGTGGCTTTAGAGGATATTTACCACGACTTAGAACGCCATAATTGTCGTTTAATTCTCACAGGTTTACAACCGGAAGTTAAACAACTGCTAGAACGTTCGGGATTATTAAAAACTATTGGTTTGTCCAATTGTTTTGAAACAACCACAGATGCTATTTATTCTATCTCTCCTGAAATTATAGAATATTCGCAACCAGGAGCAATTGATTTGAAATCAAAAGAATTAATGGAATTAAATGACTAATTCAGAGGGAACAGGGAACGGGCAACAGGGAACAGGAAAAACTCATGTTTACAAACATGAGATTGAAATAATGACACTGTTTTCTTCGTGCTACGCATCTTTTAAAAACATCCTTTTTTTGACTGAGCTTTAAACTGGTGCAAATGAGTGTTTCTTATTTGCTCCCTGTTCCCTGTTCCCTGTTCCCTTCTTTTGTAAAACATGAATAAAAATATCAATCAATGTCTTTGTTGTTCTAGTCGTCGTCATTTTCTTAGATCTTTCCTTCCCGCAGCAGTGGGATTTACTGTTCTGCAATCAGCGACACCAGCAAAAGCCACAGTCAATCAATCCCAAGCTTTAGTTCTGAGTTGTATTGACTTCCGGTTTTTGACAGCAGAACAGTCTTTTTTAAGGAATAAAAATCTCACAGATAAATATGATTTAACAGCTTTAGCTGGTGCTTCATTAGCTTTAACAGGATTCCCCCACAAGTCTGATGCTGAAGCATTTTGGGATCAGTTAGACATATCCTATAAACTCCATCATATCAACAAAGTGATTATCATTGATCATCAGGATTGTGGGGCTTATGCAATGATGATTGACCCTAATTTAAGCAAAGATCCAGAACGAGAGTTGCAAGTACATACAGATTATTTAAATCAAGCTTATTCATCAATTTGCGATCGCTATCCTGATCTTAAAGTTGAACTGTATTTTGCAACTCTCAATCAAGGAGAATTCCAACAAATTTTACCAAAACTTTAAAAATGGAACATCTTTAATCCTTTCAATCAAGAATTGTAATTATTAGTTCTAGAGGTGGTACGTGCGCCGGCAACTGCTCCTACTAAAGCAGTAAGTAAACCTAATAAAGAACCAAAAACATAAAACCACAAAGTTCTCGAAGTAGCAGCAGCAACATCACGAGTTTGTTCAGCAGTTAATATCGGTGCATTTGGTGCTATGACATTACCTTGTTGCTGTAGTTGATTAATAACTTGTGCTGCATTATAAGCCACTACCCCAAAAGCACCCCAGACTCCATTTGCTAATAGAAAAGAGCTAAGTGCTAAAGTTGTTGCCCAAAGAATTGCCCCGTTGAGTATTGCTGTATCTCGGTGCATGGGTCCACAAGCACGGGTAGTGATCCAAGCACCAATAAATAGGGATAGTAATAATGCAATTGTTGACCAAATTCCGACATTACTAATAATAGTAGGAGCAACTGTTCTTGGTGCTAAGGATTCAGCAATTCTCCCTGCACCAAGGGCGCTAAAAAATGAACTCAATATTAATTGAGTTGCTAAAGCCACTAACACACCGGAAACTATTGGCCCCCAGCGCACTCTGTCCCGATATTCAGTGACTCTACTAGCTATCAAAGACTCAGAAGGACTTATTTCCTCACCGACTCGATTTACGTATGACATAGCTATTTTCTCCCTTGCTATTGCGGCAAAGTTGCTTATATTTTGGATATTTTTCCTGAAAAATCTTTGGTTTTGAATTTTTTCTTATAGCAGTTATCTTTAGGGTGCAATACAATCGAGTGAGGGAAAACCCCTACAGGCTTTACGATTTGCTGACTGTATCTCACCAAGAGTGCATACCGCTATATCAAATCTTTTTTATGCCCATATTTAAAATTAAATCGCTAATTATAATTCTCAATCTCTATCAATAGAAAGAGTTGTTTACCCTTTCTTTAGTTATAAATTGGCTAGATGAGAAATGTTTGAAAATGGCAAAATTATCAAAATATTAACGAATTTTGACCGCTGTTCCTGTGGCTGTAATTACTAATAAAACACCAGATTGATCAACATTAATTGTCCCAGTATCAACAGCAATACCGACAACAGCATCTGCGCCTAAACGTTGCGCTCTTTGTTCTAATTCCTCCATTGCTTTCCGCTGCCCTTCTTCAAAGAGACGCTCATAGCTGCCAGTGCGTCCACCAACAATATCCCGAATACTCGCTAAAAAATCCCGGAGAAAATTGCTACCATAGACAACTTCTGCTGTAACAATACCTAAGTAGGATTGAATTACAGCACCTTGAATCACATCAGTAGTAGTTAAAAGCATACATTTATGGAGAAATTAGATGACTATAGCCAAATTCAGGGGGAACCCTCGTTCCACACTCCATTATACCTGCAATTTTGTGTAATTTATCAGTATTGGTTGGCGAAAGGATTAATTTATTGTTATATAGGACTCCTATTTGATTTTTGATAGCTTGCGTGGCGTAGCCATACAGAACTCGGTACATACTGAAATCCTTCTTCCCTGTTCCCTGTTCCCTGTTCCCTAACTCAACGGAAAATTCAGGAATCAAACCGGATTCCTATAGTTATGAAGATGTCAAGTAATTTTAATAAATTATTAATATTCTATAAATGTGAATAAATACAGATTACAAAGATCAATATTTTTGTTTTAATGTACTAATAAAAACGGGTTAAGAAAATTTAGGAAAATTTACTATGTACAAAAAAACATCAGTCCTGTTAAGTGCCTTATTATTAGGATGTTTATTTACTAGCACACCTGTAGTAGCAAAAGCTGATGTCCTACTGACACAGGTGAATAATCCAGAGTTGAAAAACTTGATAGATGAGGGGAAAAGACTGGTAGATTCTAAAGATTATAATGGAGCGATCGCTATTTATCAAAAAGCCGCAAAATTAGATCCCAAAAATGAAAGAATTTATGCTGGGATTGGCTACTTATATACTCAACAAGGCAATTTCACCTCCGCTTTAGATGCTTATCGTCGAGCTATTGCCATTAATCCTAATAATAGTGATTTTTACTATGCTGTTGGTTATCTGAAAAGTAGTACAAAAGATAACAAAGGCGCAAAAGAAGCTTACCGTCGGGCTATCCAGTTAAATCGGAATAATCTCAACGCTTATTTAGGATTAGGAGTTGCTCAAACTAGCTTAGGTGATTATAAATCAGCCATGTGGGCTTATGAACAAGCAATTAATTTGGATAAAAATAATCCCCGCACCTATGAGTTAATTGGTTCTATGTTTAAACAACGACGACAAACGACACAAGCAAACAAAGTTTTCAAAAAGGCATTAGATTTATATCAGCAGGGAAATGACGCGGAAGGTGCTGCAAGAATACAAGCAATGCTGCAAGAAATAGGCGGTTAGAATCAATTAAAAACAGGGACATGGTATCAAAATTTTTACCATGTCCCTACTTTTAGGATGGAGGAAAATCTTCAGTGTTACCAAGCTGCTTTACCTTTTTTATATATTTTCCCTGTAAAGGGCTGTACCCCAATCACAGGATAGGCATCATTAGCAGGGGTGAAAATCCGCATGAAGGCTTCAGAAATAAACTGAGCCATATCAGCAAACATTTTGGAGATAGCCATAATACTATAGCCCCTTTTTTTCAATCTTTTAATCGGTGACATTTGTACTTTAATACTGTGATTATCTATTTGCCCATATTCTTCATATATCTTATCTATACTGAAAATTGTCGTTATAGCAAGGCAAGAGGCAGGGGCGCAGGGCTTGCGCCCATTCAGGAGTATGGCTAAGAGGGTGTTTGAAAAGTTATGGTTGATGTATCAAATATTTTTTACCCCACCCTAACCCTCCCCAAAGCATCGGGGAGGGAACTGGATTATGACACCACAAAAAGATCAAAGATTATGAGTAACGAAACCTTACAAGCAAGTCGGGAATGGTGGTCACAAAGATGGTTAGATCTACTAGATTCTTACCGATTTAAAAAGCGATTAGAACGGGCAAGAAATTATTCTCGACAAGGAAATGTTCTCAGTATTAAATTTAAAGCTGCGAAAGTATTAGCGAGGGTACAAGGTAGTGAAGCAGAACCTTATAAGGTTTCTTTATCTCTTGATGCTTTTAGTGATGAAGAATGGGGTTATGTGGTGGAAACTATGTCCCAAAAGGCGATTTTTGCGGCTAAGTTATTAGCGGGAGAAATGCCACAAAATATTGAAGAAGTTTTTATCAGTAATGGTTTATCGTTGTTTCCCTTTACTCTTACTGATGTTCACAGTAAATGTTCTTGTCCTGATAAGGCTGTTCCTTGTAAACATATAGGTGCAGTATATTATCAATTAGGCGATCGCTTTAGTGAAGACCCCCTTTGTATTATTTCAACTACGTGGACGCACCAAAGAGCAAATTATCAGCGACTTACGCCAATTACGCAGCACTAAAAATGTCGAGACAATTCAGGAAACATCGGCAATTCAACCAGAAGTTTCTGGAAATAAATATCCCGTTAAAATAGATGATTTTTGGCAATATAATCAGCCGTTAGAATCGTCTTTAGTAGTAATTTCACCTGCGGTTAGTGAAACAGTATTAGATACATTAGGGACAATTCCTTTAGCAAAAGATGAAGAAAATCCAACTAATTCTCCTGCTGGTGAATTGGTGATGAAATATTTAAAATCCCTTTATCAAGATGTCAGTCAAAAAGCTTTTTTAGCAGCGATGAATGTAGGGAGATGAATATTTTTAATTATTTCTGATGTACCCATTCCCTAACAGCCTTCCTAATTGACCGTCTACCATTTGCCCGATTTTGTTCAATTATTTTTGGTAAATCCCGAATTTCTAAACTAGGAAATACTGAACTTTTCTCGGATTCTAGATATTCCCCAGCTTGCAAAAGATAGATTTTCAACTCACCAGAATCATAACACCAAATTTCAGAAACTCCCAAACGAGCATAAATAGGAAAACGGTCTAAAGACTTACTCGTAACATCAATTTCTAAAGCTAAGTCAGGAGGTGGATCTTTTTGCAAATCTAAATCTAATCTACCTCTAACTAATGGTTCATTTTGAAAATAAAAGCAATTATCTGCCTCTATTCCTGCCATTTTGCGTTCTTTTTTCCAGGTAGTTGAACCTAAACTTTCATAGTCTAAATCCAACTCTTCAGCGATATCTTTAACTGCATCACTAATTACTTCTTTATATTGTTCGTGTTCTGGTAAAGGGGTCATAATTTCCAAATTTCCATCATCATAAGCCACCCTAGCAGCCCGATTTTCTCCCAAATCTTGGAGAAGATTTTCAAACTGTTGCCAACTGATGTTATGAAGCATGACTCTATCAGCGCGATGTTTGGTGATGAGCATTTGTATATCTAAGAATAAAATACAAGTTAATTTAATTATAGCAACTGGTATAGAGGAAAATTAAAAGTAGAATTTATGCAAATGTGATACTAAACATCTCTTTTAGGGTGCGTCAAGGTTGATAACTCAGTAACAATAAACATATTTTCAACATCTGACACACCCTAAATTGTCAACTAGAATTGGTAAGAAATACCAAGAGAAAAAACAGGATAAACACTTAACCAATTCAGATCGCTTTCTTGTTTTTTCCTTTCTGCTTCGATGTTAGTATTAATTTCCTGTTGTAAAGCAGGCGTTGCATCTGGACCAAACCCAGGTGTTAATGATACCTTTGGGGAGCCAGCAAACATTACACCTAAATTTGTGGAGAATCCCCAATGTTTACCAGGCTTCACAGCATTACCCCAACCCAGTCCAATATATGGTGCGACACTATTGGGAAAGGAAACTTTAGAGTTCAATGATGTAAGCACAGTTGTGCTGTTATAGTCTTTGTCATTGATCCTAATGGTCACACCATTCTTGGGTTTCCCAGTTCCTTCCAAATTATTATCTTGAAATACCAAACCTCCGGTCAAATGAAAACCACCATTTTTCCAAGGTAGGTAGTCAATTAAGGTAGACACATTAAATAGGTTGAGGTTAGCCTTATAATCAACATCGGACAAGCTAACATCTCTACTTATACCTAAGCCATTAATGCCTAATTTAGCATTGACATTAGGTGTTATGGACTTAGTGACTGTTGCACCAACACCTAATGTACTAATTTCAGGTGTAATTGCCCAACCGCTAGTTTTTACAGGAGTTTGGCTTGCTTCTTCGGTAGGTTTAGATTCTTCTGGCTGTGGTTTTGATGGAGTAGAACGCTCAGTACAGCGAGAATTTAAAGGATAACTTTTGCAAAATATATCTAAATCCAGTGGTCTTTTTGCCAGTAAATCACCAGCACTATAACTGAAAGTTCCTGGTTGAGGATGAGTTTCAGTTTTTTCAGGAGTGATTGATGTGGCAATAACTTCATTTGTAACTACTGGCTGAGTAATTGGTTCTGCAACAACTTCCTCAGCAATAACAACTTGATTTATTGATGTCCCCATTACCAAACCAGCAGCAACTGTCAATACAGAAGTGCTGAACTTTAGCTTATTCATTACTTGACCCTTAGTAAGATTTATTTGTTACATTGTATATTAGCAGCAATGTTTAATTATTGTAAGTACCTGTGCAAAATTTATTTTAAATTTTTACTCTTGCTTAACAAAGCTTAATGTGTGAACTTACACAGAAAAATACAAAAAAAGCCCTTGCGGTTAGGCAAGAGCTATCAAAAGCATTATATTGTCAGTAATTAAGCCTAGAAAAACCTAGTCAAGGTCAGGCATAAACATTGCTGGTTCTGTTTCACGGTTAATACCCTTCTCAAAACCACCAGCAGCAGCCCGGGCGCGACCTGCGTGCCATAAGTGACCAATGAGGAAGAAGAATCCTAAAACGAAGTGTGAAGTCGCCAACCAAGCACGAGGAGACACATAGTTGAAGGAGTTAATTTCCGTAGCCACACCACCCACAGAGTTCAAAGAACCCAAAGGCGCGTGGGTCATGTATTCAGCGGCGCGACGAGCTTGCCAAGGCTGAATATCATTCTTGATTTTTTCCAAATCAAGACCGTTAGGTCCACGAAGAGGCTCTAACCAAGGACCACGAAAATCCCAGAAGCGCATGGTTTCACCACCGAAGATGATTTCACCAGTAGGAGAGCGCATCAAGTATTTACCTAGACCGGTAGGACCTTGGGCAGAACCGACGTTAGCACCCAAACGTTGGTCACGAATCAAGAAGGTTAAAGCTTGAGCTTGAGAAGCTTCAGGACCAGTAGGACCGTAAAATTCGCTAGGGTAAACGGTGTTGTTAAACCACACCATAACGCAAGCGATGAACCCCATTAAGGAGAGCGCACCTAAGCTATAGGATAGATAAGCTTCACCAGACCAAATGGAGGCACGACGTGACCAAGCAAAAGGCTTGGTGAAGATGTGCCAAATACCACCGGCAATACAAGTTAAACCAATCCAAATGTGACCACCGATAACATCTTCCATGTTATCAACGCTAATAATCCAGCCTTCGCCACCGAAGGGAGCTTTGATTAGATAACCGAAGATGATTGCAGGGTTGAGTGTGGGATTAGTAATCACACGCACATCACCACCACCTGGGGCCCATGTATCATAAACTCCACCGAAGAACATAGCCTTCAGCACCAATAACAACGCACCGCATCCCAGGATGATCAGGTGGAAGCCGATGATGTTGGTCATCTTGTTCTTGTCTTTCCAGTCATAACCAAAGAAGGCAGAATATTCTTCTAAGGTTTCAGGACCACGAACGGCATGATAAATACCGCCAAAGCCTAGAACTGCGGAGGAAATCAGGTGAAGTACACCGACAACGAAGTAGGGGAATGTATCAAAAACTTCACCACCTGGACCAACGCCCCAACCCAGTGTGGCGAGGTGAGGAAGCAGAATCAAGCCTTGTTCATACATAGGCTTCTCTGGGACGAAGTGAGAGACTTCAAACAAAGTCATTGCTCCAGCCCAGAAGACGATTAAACCAGCATGGGCAACGTGTGCGCCAAGTAGTTTACCAGACAAATTGATTAAACGGGCGTTGCCGGACCACCAAGCGAAGCCGCTTGATTCTTGGTCGCGTCCACCACTAATAACTCTATTAGAGAGCGTTACCACGTGGAAGTACCTCCTCTGGGAATACGAACTGTTCGTGGGGTTGATCTTGAGGAGCCATCCAAGCGCGGATACCCTCGTTTAGTAAAATGTTTTTGGTATAGAAAGTTTCAAACTCTGGGTCTTCTGCTGCCCGTAATTCTTGGGAAACGAAGTCATAAGCCCGGAGGTTTAATGCTAAACCAACGATCCCAATGGAACTCATCCACAAGCCTGTCACAGGGACAAACAACATGAAGAAGTGTAACCAACGTTTGTTGGAGAAAGCAACTCCGAAAATCTGTGACCAGAAACGGTTTGCTGTCACCATGGAGTAGGTTTCTTCAGCTTGGGTAGGGTTGAAGGCGCGGAAAGTGTTTGAACCTTCGCCGTCTTCAAATAGGGTGTTTTCTACTGTGGCACCGTGAATGGCACAAAGTAAAGCTCCACCTAAGATTCCCGCTACACCCATCATGTGGAAGGGGTTGAGTGTCCAGTTGTGGAAACCTTGTAGGAATAGGAGGAAACGGAAAATTGCGGCTACTCCAAAGCTAGGTGCAAAGAACCAGCTAGATTGTCCTAAAGGATACATCAGGAACACGCTGACGAATACGGCGATAGGACCGGAGAAAGCAAGGGCGTTATAAGGACGAAGACCGACGAGACGGGCTACTTCAAATTGGCGTAACATGAAGCCAATCAAACCGAATGCGCCATGTAGGGCGACGAAAGGCCACAAACCACCGAGTTGAATCCAACGGGTGAAGTCACCTTGAGCTTCAGGACCCCACAGGAACAACAGGGAATGTCCCATGCTGTTTGCTGGTGTGGATACTGCTACTGTTAAAAAGTTAGCTCCTTCTAAGTAAGAAGATGCTAGTCCGTGGGTGTACCAGGAGGTGACGAAGGTTGTACCGGTTAGCCAACCGCCTAATGCGAGGAAGGCACAGGGGAATAGTAATATTCCTGACCAACCTACGAATACAAAGCGATCGCGCTTTAGCCAGTCGTCTAATACGTCAAACCACCCTCTACTGGGGGCGCGTCCAACTGCGATGGTCATTTACTAAAATCCTCGTTTTTACTAAAATTTCAACGTTTTTTAAGCAGTGTTTCAGCAAGTTTACTGATTTATATCATCTGCCGTGAGGAATTCAACGTTTTTTTTCAATCCTAGCAGCTTTACAGACGCTAAGATTGTGAGAACTGATTGCTTGACAAAGTGATCATTTCTCATAAATTATGACATGATCGGCTACCGTTAACCAGCAATCTAGGTTTTGGTAACGTAATGATTCTTAACTTATCACATTAGTCAGAATTTGGGCTGGATATAGAACAGGAAGTTAAATATTTTCTATCAATATCAGAATTTTAACAATTTGACACAGATTTTCTCATAAATCTTCGTAGGGGCGCAGGGCCTGCGCCCTAAATTCTCTGAATGGCCTGCGCCCTAAATTCTCTGAATGGCCTGCGCCCTAAATTCTCTGAATGGCCTGCGCCCTGAAATCCTGCAAGTTGAGGATAAAATTCATTGTCATCTCTTCGATAACTTGCAATCCAGACTGCTTCAGTGGCAGACTTGAGAAAGATAGTCCAAGGTAGTTTAATGACCGTATCAACAACAATTAATAAAAGCGAGAACATCCTCTCTCAAAAGGTTCTTGGTTCACGTCGGTTTAGTAACTACTGGTGGGCAAGTATTGTGACTATGGGAGCCAGTGGTTTTTTCTTAGCTAGTATTTCTAGTTATCTCAAAGTTAATTTACTCATAGTTACTGATGCAACACAACTAATATTTGTCCCTCAAGGATTGGTGATGGGACTATATGGTGCTGCTGGCTTGCTATTAGCTACATATCTGTGGCTTGTAGTTCTATGGGATTTAGGTGGTGGTTATAATGAGTTCAATCGGGAAACGGGGACATTAAAAATCTTTCGTTGGGGGTTTCCCGGAAAAAATCGTCAAATCCAAATTGACGGCAGGATTTCAGATGTACAATCTGTCAAGATTTTGATTAAGGAAGGTCTGAATCCTCAACGCGCTTTATATCTTCGGGTTAAAGGTAGACGGGATATTCCCCTTACACGAGTAGGTCAACCCTTATCTTTGGCAGATTTGGAAACCCAAGGTGCGGAATTAGCTCGTTTTTTAGGAGTATCTTTAGAAGGACTCTAGGAATTTTGGATTTTGGATTGGTGAACAATAAGAATCAGATCCCCGACTTCTTAGAGAAGTCGGGGATCTGAGGTCAAGTTATTTTCACAATTTAAAATCCAAACTTCAGGAATGGGCAAGAACAAATTAAGATATTTTGATTAATGCAGTCACTAACAATGCGGTTTAAATTTCCACAATTTTTTGTAGTTCTATTGATGATTGGCGCTTTAACTTTGGGAGGATGTGCGAGTAATACAACATCGTCTAGTGCATCCCCAACTGCAACAGCTACCTCAGACACGACTACTAGTGCAAAAACAGTATCAGAAACTATTAGCGAGAGTGTTCCTGGAATCAAAGGTTTACCACGTCTTGAAGGTAAGGCTACGGTGGTGATGACGGTGAAGCGTGGAGAAGTAGTTAATCCCACACAAATTGAGATTGAAATAGATGGGACAAATGCACCAATTACTGGCGGTAATTTTGTGGATTTGGTACAAAAAGGTGTTTATGACGGTTTAGTATTCCATCGTGTTGTGCGCGAACCTCAGCCTTTTGTAGTTCAAGGTGGAGATCCACAAGGTAAAGACCCCAAATTTCCCGAAAGTAGATTGGGAACCGGTGGTTATATTGATCCTCAAACTGGAAATGAGCGTCGGATACCGTTAGAAATTAAACCAAAAGGCGCAAAAGATCCTATTTACAGTAAGACTATTACTGAGAAGCCTGTGTTACAGCACAAGCAAGGAGCGATCGCTATGGCTAGATCACAATCCCCGGATTCTGCTTCTTCTCAATTTTACTTTGCTTTAGCAGATTTATCGTTCTTGGATGGTAACTATGCCGTGTTTGGTAATGTTACTAAAGGTTTTGAGGTAGTTAACAAAATCCAGCAAGGCGATCGCATTGAGTCTGCTAAAGTCACGAAAGGTGCAGAAAATCTGAAAATTCCTCAGTAGTTAGTGGTCAGTTGTCAGTTGTTGATTTGTGATTTTATAAGTATTCTGACTTCTGACTTCTGACTCCTGAGAAAGGGCGCAGGCCCTGCGCCCCTACCTCCTGACTCCTCAGTTATTATATAAAATCTAAAATTGGTTAAAGTTGTTGTTACTGGGATTGGTTTAGTTTCTGCTTTAGGTAAAAGCTTAGAAGATAGTTGGCAAAATTTATTATTAGGAAAAACGGGGATTAAATTACATCAAATATTTCCAGAATTGGGAATATTTCCCCTGGGATTAATTGCTGAAAAACCCTCTTTATTAAATACACTCGCAGAAATAGTTGTTAATTCAGCCCTACAAGATGCCGAATTGGTAGCACCTTTGTTTGATTGTGCTGTAGTAATTGGTTCTAGTCGGGGTTATCAAGCATCTTGGGAGATCATGGCACGACAGATGTATCAGGAAGAGGCAGAATCAAACTTAGACAATTGGTTAAATACTCTACCGCAAATGAATGCGATCGCTATAGCCCGAAAAATAGGCTCAACAGCAGCAGTTTTAGCACCAATGGCTGCTTGTGCAACGGGAATTTGGGCGATCGCTCAGGCTACAATGTTAATTAAAACCGGGCAATACCAACGAGTAATTACAGGGGCAATAGAAGCACCCATAACCCCCCTAACAATTGCCGGATTTAGGCAAATGGGGGCTTTAGCCAAAACAGGTGCTTATCCCTTTGACTTACAGCGAGAAGGCTTGGTACTAGGTGAAGGTGGTGCTATTTTGATTCTTGAATCTGCGGAGTTAGCAGCCCAACGACAAGCTAAAATTTATGGAGAAATATTAGGTTTTGGCTTGACAGCAGACGCATATCATGGAAACTCACCAGAACCATTAGGTAAAAGTGCCATCATAGCCATTAAGCAATGTTTAGAACGTAGTCATATTTCACTCACAGACATAGACTATATTCACACTCATGGTACAGCCACCCAGTTAAATGACCGGATAGAAAGTAAAATTATTCAACACTTATTTTCACCAAAATTAGCGATTAGTTCCACCAAAGGTAGCACAGGTCATACATTAGGAGCATCAGGAGCTTTAGGTGTAGCCTTTTCACTCATGGCATTGCAACAGCAAATTTTGCCCCCCTGCGTAGGACTTCAGCAACCAGAATTTAATTTAAACTTCATCCCTTCAGCACAAGAAAGTAAAATTCAGCAAGTCCTATGTTTTAGCTTTGGTTTTGGTGGACAAAATGCTGTGATAGCTTTAGGGAATTAAGGATCAATCATGAAAGAACTAGAAATACTTAAAAACTTATATTCTCAAGACTTAGAAACCAGAAAAAACTGGTATTCTCATGTAGCAGAAACTTATAATAAATTCAGACCTCGCTATCCACAAGAAATTATTAATGGTGCTGTACAAGCAGCCCAACTTTCCAGCAAAGCTAATATTCTAGAATTAGGTTGTGGACCAGGAAATGCAACTTTAGCATTTGCTCAATTAGGTTTTTCTATGATCTGTCTAGAACCAAATTTAGCAGCTTGTAATTTAGCAAGAAAAAACTGTGAAATGTATCCACAGGTAGAAATACATCAGACAACCTTTGAAGAATGGGAACTAGAACCTGGAAAATTTGATGCTGTTTTAGCAGCAACTTCTTACCATTGGATTAATCCTGAATTTGGTAATCTCAAGATTAATCAAGCTTTACAGAATGATGGGTCTTTAATTTTGCTGTGGAATATGATACCACAACCAGAATATGAAATATATCAAAGTTTCCGAGAAATTTATCAAAAATATGCTCCAACCTTGGATAGATATGAAGATATAGAAACTCAAAAAGAGATAGTACAGTCTTTAGGACAAAAAGCTATTGACTCAGGTAAATTCAAAAATTTAGTTTCCGAACAAGTTGTCTGTAAGGCTAATTATTGTATGGATGACTTTATATTACTTTTAAGCACTTACACTCCATACTTAAAACTAGATATAGAAACTAGAAATTGTTTATTTACAGAATTACGAAGAAAGATTGAAAATAACTATGGAGGAAATATACAAATCGCCTATATCTCAGCCTTTCAAGTTGCCAAAAAAGCTGAGATATAGTTTAATTGATAGCCTTTCTTTTCATTTTCGGGAATGTGTAAATGAACTTATTTACACACCCTCTACCAAAGCACTATATTCATCTGCTGTTAATGTATCCTCATTCACTTCATCAGGGTCATTGATACGAACTTTTAAGAACCAACCCTCACCGTAAGGATCTTCAGTTACTTGTTCTGGATCATTTATTAAAGCTTCATTGCGTTCTACAACTGTACCAGTAACAGGTGAATTCAAGTCTTCAACAGCCTTCACGGATTCAATAGAACCAAATGTCTCTCCCTTGGTAATAACATCACCAATATCTGGCAGTTCCAAAAAGACAATATCACCTAATTGTTCTATAGCAAACGCAGTAATACCAATAGTGGCAATTTCTCCATCTAAACGAACATATTCATGGGAATCTAAGTAGCGAAAATCCTGGGGATATTCTAAAGACATATCACTTTCTCTTCCACGTTAAAAAAATAGTGTTACAAGAGTAACCTAAAAGACATTATTCCTCAAAAACCTCAAAGATTATCAGTTAATAACACGATTCTTTGAGCGATAAAATGGGCGTTTCACAACCACCGCAGGGTAAGCTTTACCGCGAATTTCCACATCTAGCTGCTGCTTAAGCTTTGCTAATTGGGTGGGAACGTAAGCTAAGGCTATGGGATAACCGAGTGTCAGGGAGATAGTACCACTTGTCACTTCTCCTACGACTTGTTTAGATGATAATACGGGGTAGCCATGACGAGGAATATTGCGTCCTTGTGTTTGCAAACCGACCAGTTTACGAGATATTCCTTGGGCTTGCTGCTGGATTAAAACCTCTCTGCCAATAAAATCACTTTTGGTATCTAAATGTACCAACCAACCTAAGCCAGCTTCTAGCGGTGTGGTGGTATCGTCAATATCTTGCCCATAAAGTGCCATTGCAGCTTCTAAGCGAAGGGTATCTCTACAACCAAGTCCGCAGGGAATAACACCAGCATTATATAAACTTTGCCACAAATCTATCCCAACGGAGGCATCCACCATCACTTCAAAACCATCTTCGCCAGTGTAACCTGTGCGGGCGAGGAATGCGTGTTTGCCAAAAATGGTCGTTTCTAAATGCCCAAAAGCCTTAATGGGTGATAAGTCTGTTGTGACTAGGGATTGCAGATGATGAGTTGCTGTTGGTCCTTGAACGGCAATTAAGATTTTATCCCGTGATAGGTCTTGAAATTGGACTACATCAAGATCAAGATGTGCCAATAGCCATTTTTTGTCTTTGTCGGTAGTTGAGGCGTTGACGATGATGACTAAATTTTGCGTACCAGTGCTGTCTATATCTTGGTAATAAATAATGATGTCGTCAATGATTCCGCCTTGGGGGTTAAGCAATACGGTATATTGTGCTTGTCCAGGTTGTAACCGACTTAAATCGGAGGGAACTAAATACTCCAGTTGGGAAATCAGGTTTTTACCTTGGAGGGTAAATTTGCCCATGTGAGAAATATCGAACATTCCAGCGGTATTCCTAACGGCATGGTGTTCTTGGGTGATACTGCTATATTGTATGGGCATTTCCCAGCCCCCAAAGCTGGTAAATCTGGCTTTGAGTTCTACACTCATTTGATATAAAGGGGTTCGTGTCAGAGATTGGGAAGCAGGGAAATTTTGGGGGGTTTCCCCATGAGCAACTGGCAACGAGGTAATATTTTCTTGATTAGCCACAGGTAGTTATTTATATTGACGTTTACGTGCGATCGCATCTCAACATTTATCTATCCTACGAGATCGTTGTTAATTTAGCAGAAAATCACTTCTGCATCCTTCCTGCGGTTTAATGATTAATGGTGGAATTGTTGAGATTTATTAAGCAAAAATTATGAAGTATCGCTCAATCTTGGCTAGTGTGATTTTAGCTCTAGTGTTGTTTGTGTTTCCCTTATCAGCGCAAGCAGCAAGTTCTTCTAGTGTTACTAATTCTCTTGTAAATAAGGGAGTCGGGGGGAAGGACTTTTCTGGACAAAGTTTAATTGGGATTGAGTTTACAAGCGTGAAATTAGAAAATACTAATTTTAGCACTGCTGATTTACGTGGTGCTGTATTTAACGGTGTTTTATTGGATACTGTAAATTTTCATGGTGTGGATTTTAGTCAAGGAATTGCTTATTTATCAAGATTCAAAGATGCCGATTTAAGTGATGCAGTTTTTACAGAGGCGATGATGTTGCGTTCTACTTTTGATGCAGTTGATGTCACTGGTGCTGATTTTACCAATGCAATTTTAGATATGCTACAGGTGAAAAAGCTCTGTGTTAATGCCAGTGGTGTAAATTCTAAAACTGGTGTAGATACTCGTCAATCTTTAGGATGTAAGTAAAAACCCCATATCCCCTTCATTAATCAGAAGGGGCGTTAAGAATAATTGAGTAATTCTTAAATTCTTGTATCTATGCTAAAAGGATATTTTACAATTTTTATACCTTCTAGTCTGTGGATAATCCACATAAAATTCCATGTCTAAAAAAGCTGTATTATCTTATGTCGTAGATCGGAATACAGGTCTATGGAAAGCCTTAAGCGGTTGCAGTGCTTCCCAACAACAAATTTCCGGTTCTCAAGTTTACCACCGCCCGGAGTATTGAACTTTGGTTTAAAGCCGATGATCTCACAGGTAAACAGGTTATCTATGAAGAAGGTGGCACAGGAAGTGGTCTCAATATTTATCTCGATGGTGATCAATTAAAACTCAGTGCATGGTCTGGAAATGCAGGAGAATGGTTAGCGACTCAAGTAGTTAAAGACAATAAATATCACGTTGTCTTGAGTTTTGATCAAGGTAACTTAACAGGTTATCTCAATGGGGCATCATTTGGGACTGTCACCACCAACTTTACCAGCATACCTGTCCATAGTGAGGATATTGGTATTGGTTACATGAAACAAGATACCCGTTTATCCGATACTGTGAGGCTTACGGGTGATGGTAATTATTTTAATGGCGTAATTGATGAAGTAGCCCTCTATAATGTGGGGTTATCTCCTGAAAGAGCGATCGCTAATTATGCAAGCGGATTTACCCAAGGCTTAAAAGTTGAAACTTTTAATAATATTAATTTAGCAGGTGATCATCCTCAAGGATTAAAAACCATTGTGGATCAAAGTTCTAATCACAACAATGGTTATTTTCGAGGTGTTGTATCTCCTGATCAATCTCAAGTAAATTCTTGGAGTAGTAAACTTGTAGCTTACAAAAATGACTATAGCAGTGTTTTCACTCCTACTACCCAATCAGGTACAAATACCATTGATTTAGTAGCTGGAAAACTCTATAAAGTTGAATTAGATGCACAAAGTTTAAATGGAGTTAGCACACCTCAACTGCAATGGAATTATACTGGAGTAAGTAATCAAATTATTCCTACTTCTGCTTTATTTACCGATGCTCAAGTAGAGACAGATTGGAAAGTTAGTGGTGGTAAAATCGGGACTAGCTTTCTTAATACTGATGCAGATGGAGCGTTAGAATTTTTCAATACCACAGGCGATCGCTATGCCATTTCACAGCCTTATGATCTTAGTCAAGGTGGAAACCTAAGTTTTAGTTTAATTTTAGGTGGTAACAGCACCATTAATAACGTAAGTGGTGTTCAGTCAGTTGCCAATGGTTCAACCAATGGAGATACTGTAGACGACAATAAGGCCATTAAACTGGAATATTCTATTGATAATGGCAATACCTGGGTATTGTTGGATAGCTTTACTTCTAAGTCAGAGGGCGGAAACTGGCATAATGTCGTTATAGACTTACCGACGAAAGCGCAAACTCAATCTACTCGGTTTAAATGGTCACAACCTAGTTATGTCCTAGATAATTGGGCAATTGATAATGTTGGTGTAGTCACCAACTCCAATAATGTATGGGCGGATATCAAAGGTGCAGACGTATTAAAAGCACAAAAAGATAATGGAACTACCATCGGTAATGGCGAAGCCCTTTATTTTACTGGTAAACCCTTTGCAATTGTCACTCCTCTGCCAGATGTATCTCTATCTCTATTAAAAGATTCCTTTGCTAACTTGATTACGGGAGACTTTAATGGTGATGGTAAAACAGATTTTCTTCGTCAACAAAAATTCCAATGGAGTTATGATAACCAATTAGTTACGACTTATCTTTCTCAAGGTGATGGTACTTTTAATACTGTAAATACTAATTACCCGTCCTCTGTTGCTAATGACTTTTCAGCTATAATTCAAACAGGGGATTTTAATGGAGATCCCTATCAAGATTCTTTACGGTCTGATCCAGGCGTAAATATCATTACCGGATATTGTAGGAGACTACAACGGCGATGGTGCAGGTGACTTTCTCCGTCAAGAAAGAGGGACTTGGGGTGATGACTATGCTAATACTTACCAAACCTATCTTTCTAAGCTAAATCAAACAAATCAGCGTTATGCTACTACCCAATCTTTAAATACCACTGACACAAAAGCGTTACAGTTTGACTTTGTTTTTGGACAAAAATATACAGCGGGAAATCCTTTCAGTTACGAAGGCTCTACCTATGGTGATGAAGATGTAATATCAACCACAGGAGATGCACCAGAAGCAGGGGAAGATGTGTTAGTTTCCTATTCCACCAATGGCGGTCAAACTTGGACGACTTTAACCACCTTATTAGCTAGTAATTACGCCACTAAATACACTAATTGGACTCCCCAAGCGATCGCTTTACCCGATGCAGCTAAAACTGATCATACTCAATTCCGTTGGCAACAAACTAATTTTACCAATACGGGTGATGATACTTGGGCGATTGATAATATTACCCTAGTGGTCTGTCATTTTTCTATTTGTGGATAAAGACGCTTAAGACGGATACGGGCATCTGCGGTTGTGAACAATCAGGAAAAACCTATATTTGTAGGGGTAAAGCAAGAGCTTCATTGGTGTCAACTTAAGCTCAAATCCCTACCACATCTCGTTCCTAGTCTCTGACTAGGAATGCAGTTGATGAGGCTCTGCCTCTAGGTAATTTTGGCGATCGCTCAAATTAGATCATTTCTGAGTAGGTGAACACAATAAAACCAATCTATGTAAAGAAAAGTAAAATCGCCCAAACCCTCTTCACTCTTGCATGATTGCCTCTTGCCTTGCCATAACGACGATTTTCAATGCTAACCTACTTATAGCAACCTCGTTGATAAATAGAAAAGATTATCAATTAATTATTAAGAAAATCTAAAGGCAATTGCTAAAACTTATAAATATCAAAAGTATTATTAATTTTATATAATTCAAGCTTATCATATAGCCATTATGAATAATCTATCTGATAAATAGCATCTAGGATAAAACTAAGAGCATATTATTAGATTATAGTTGTGCGATAGCGAAGCTATCCAATCTTGTGGGATGTGGGATGATGGGCATACTATGGCTAACGCCACGCTACGCTAACGACAAGCTCAGTACAAGTCTTGCCGGTCCTCACGTGAGTTCGACATAACGATAATTTGTGGAAAACTCACCCCACGTAGGAGTCTCAAGCCCTTATTCTCTCGTTGAAAAAATCATAACTCCGTTCGCGTAGCGTCTCCGAAGGAGAAACTCCGAACTCCTAACTCACGTGTCCTCGTATTATTAGCGGGCAAGATGCCCGCACCACAAGAAATTTTGGGATATTTTTTTAATTGGAAGTCTCTAATAGCCATTATACTATATATTAATACTTAAGTTTATTGGTAATTTGTGTTATTTATTTAACTATTGTTAATGAGATTTTAGAACCTTACGCATATTACATAATGAAGTACGGAAAGTCAGGGTAAAAAAATTTTGCTTATTGACTTTTATTCTTAAAAAGTTTATAGTTTTTGATGGAGTTAATTGCAAGTAATTTGCAAAAGTATTGAACATAATTCTTAGTGGGGTAAAAAAATGGTAGTGGGTAAAAAAAGCTTTTGGGGTGTTGGTGGCGGATTGTTAGCATTGACAGGAATAGTGTTGAGCGGTTTGGATTCTCCGCATCTAGCCATAGCTAACCCTTTGCAAAATCAACCAGCACCACGCTTAATTGCTCAGAAAATCAACCCTTTAACTATAGTTTTTCCCACTCGCTCTGATTCTACTGACTTGCAAAATAAAGCTAATAATGTAGCTGCCTTTTTGTCTAAGGAATTAGGCATACCCGTTAAAGCGCAAGTAGGTGATGAGACAGCCGCAGTAGAAGCTTTAAGAGCGAATCGGGCTGATGTAGCATTTTTAAGTAGTCGTCCGGCTTTAAAGGCTGAACAATTAGCAAATTCTCGGTTATATTTGGCAGAAGTTCGCAAAAATTACTCTGGTAGATATACTTATAATTCTATTTTTGTTGTTCCTAGTAACAGCCAATTGAAAAGTAAAAATTCTCCAAAAGCAACTTTAGAACAACTCAGAGGAAAAACTATTGCTTTTACTTCTCCTACATCTGGTTCCGGGTTTCTTTTTCCAGTGAGTGAGTTAGTAAAACAGGGTTTCGTGCCTAACCGCGATCGCTTGGAAAGCTTCTTTGGTAAAGTTAGTTATGGTGGAAATTATAGTAAAGCTTTAGATGCTGTAATTAGAGGTCAAGCGGATGTAGCTGTAGTCTCAGAATATGCTCTTTTCCCTCCCTATTTGGCGGCTGAAAATAGAGATAAAGTCAGGATATTACATAAAATTTCCGGTGTTCCGGCTCATGGTATTGCCATTGATGATGATGTTCCAGTTGTTACAAGAGAAAAGCTAATTAATGCTTTGTTGAAGTTAAATAAATCAGAAAATAATCAATTACTAAGCAGTTTATATAATTCCACAGAATTGGTAAGAGTTGATCATAATCGTCATCTTCAACCAGTGCGAGAAGCACTAAAAAATGCGGGAATGGAATAATACTTTAGAGGTCAGCATTAAGAATTAGGAATTAGGAATATTGCCAATAAAATTCTTAATTCTGACGAAATTATGATTTTTTGATGAAACTTTCACAAAACTAGCTATGACTCTTGACTCTCAAGTAATTACAAATTATCATTTATCCACAAGTAACGTGAATTTTATTGAATGTTGTCATTTGCAAACAGGTTATATTTCATCTCTACAGCGACCAATTTTAAATAATATTAATTGCCAAATTGATCAAGGTGAATTTGTAGTCTTGCTAGGATTGAATGGGGCAGGTAAATCAACATTATTAAAATCACTTGTGGGTTTAGTTCCCTTGATTAAGGGGGAAATTAAAATTAATGGTGTGTCTGTAAGTGAGCAAAACTTACCGCAAATCCGTCGAGATGTGGGAATGCTATTTCAGGGAGGGGGGTTAATTCGCCAATTATCAGCAATTGATAATGTTTTGTGTGGCAGGTTGGGGGTGAGAAAAACGAGGCAAACTTTATGGGGATTTGGGCAACGCGATCGCCCATTAGCCTTAGAATTATTAACACAACTAGGTTTGCAAGAACAAGCATATCAAAAAACTAGTAAATTAAGCGGTGGACAACAACAAAAAGTAGCGATCGCTAGAGCATTAATGCAATCTCCACAAATACTTTTAGCCGATGAACCCACCACAGGTTTAGATGTGGTAGCCTCACAACAAGTCATGGCAACTTTATCAGAATTGCATCAACAAGGATTAACTATAATTACCGTTTTACATGACTTAGCTCTAGCTAAAGAATACGCTCAAAGAGCGATTATTTTAGATAATGGAAAAGTAGTTTATGATGGCAAATGTGAAAATTTACAACAGCGATTTTTATCAACTAAGTAGGTTGGCGTTGAAAATTGTCGTTATGGCAAGGCAAAAGGCAAGAGGCAAGAGGCAAGAGTGAAGAGGTTTTGGGCGATTTTACGTTTCTTTACACAGTTTGGTTTTATTGTGTTCACCTACTTATCTAAATAGGGTTTGCTGAAAACCCACATTCAGCAGGTGTTTTTTGAATTTTCGGAATTATCCATAACCCAATGATAACAAGGCTTTCAGACAATGACACGCAATTCTATATTAGGGCGATGCCTTCGGCGCGGCGTAGCCATCGCCGATATACTTAAAGTTAGAATCAAGTTTATTGAGAATAATGTCAATAAATTAGTTGGTTTGAGATTAAATTCATTGAATACCTCCATGTATGGCAAAAAGCATAAAGTGGTTATTATGATTGGGTTTTAGCTGTTTTATGAAATTCTTTTTTTGACAAAATAACCTGCTGGGGAAAATATTTTGAGTATATTTACTCATGCTGAATGTGGGTTTCAAACATCCTCTAAGGGACTTCCAATTAAAAAAATACCCAAAAATTTCTTGTGGTGCGGGCATCTTGCCTGCTAATCATCAAGGACAGGCAGGATGCCCATCCCACAAAATTGGGTAATTTATTTTTTGGTGTTCCCTAACGCCACGCTGCGCTATCAGCAAACCCTAAATAAAATAATTAAAATTATATGGAGTAATTTAAAAAATGAAAAAATTTTCTAATTCACAAATTTTTCATCGTTATCCTTGGTTTATGCCTTCACTTGTCTTCCTATTAATGATAGGAGTTTACACTTGGGCATTACAAGGATTAAAAGTTGATCTGAAATTATTAAAAGATAGCTGGCCTTTTATCACAGACTTCATTTCTCGGTTATTTCCTCCCAACTTGCAAGTTTTAGACATTGCCATTAAAGGATTAATTGAAACCGTGCAGATGTCCGTCTGGGGAACATCCATAGGTGCAGTTTTATCCTTACCAATTGCCATAGCCAGTTCTAATAATATCGCCCCTTTATGGTTAAGATGGATAGCAAACTTACTGCAAAATGCTGTGCGTTCCGTACCTTCAATTATCTTAGGTTTAATCTTTGTAGCTGCTACAGGTTTAGGCGCACCCGCTGGAACATTGGCATTATCAATATATACTATTGGCTATCTTGCTAAATTTTATCAACAAGCGATAGAATCAGTAGATTATCATTCCTTAGAGTCTTTACAGGTAATTGGAGCATCAAAAATACAAATTGCTCAGTATGGGATATTGCCGCAAATATTACCTTTAGGATTAGGTTATACCCTATGGATGTTTGAATATAACATTCGTGCTGCTTCAGTTTTAGGAGTAGTTGGTGCTGGGGGAATAGGATTTCAATTAAAAAGCTATATAGATGGTTTTGAATATACCAAAGCCACAACCATGATGTTAGTGCTATTAGTAGTAGTCACAGTTATTGATTGGTTTAGTAGTAAATTACGCCGATACTTAGAGTCAATTTAGTATTTATCTGCGTTTATCTGCGTTTATCTGCGTTCAATTATTCCAAAAATCTTACCAATTCTTCCTCCTGACTCCTGACTCCTGACTACTGATTAATAAAATCCCAAATAGCTTCAGCGACAACACTGGCACAAGTTTCTGGTAAATTACTTTCTCCATGAGCAATATTATGTAACTGAACTTCGGGAATTAATCGGGCATAAGTATTACTTTTTGATATAGCAGATTGTGTATCTTGACCACCTTGCAAAATCAAACAGGGAACATTGATTTCCGGTAAGCGTTTTTCTAATAATTCTGCTGCTATTTCTGGTTGCTGGCGATTAAAAAGTAATTGACAAGCTGTGGAAGATTGTAACAATGTTTGTCTTAATTCTAAATCTCTAGCAATTTTTCCCTCCCAACCAATCAATTTGATAAAAGGCATAATTAAGCGTAAAAATTTAATTATTAAGGGTGAACAATTAAATAACCGCCGTTTTTTTTGCCATTCCTCTTTTTTATCTTCCGCTGCAACACCCTCTGGTGATAACAATATTAAGCCAGATATTTGTTCTGGATATTTTAAAGCATAACTAGCCGCAATCCAACCTCCTAGAGAATTACCAGCTAAATAGACCTTTTCTAATTTTAAAGCTTTTAAAAAATCAGCTAAACACTCGACTTGTAAATCTATGGAATGGTGAATTTTAGGATTTGCTGATTCACCAAAACCTAACAAATCAGGTGAAAAGCAATGGATGTTTTCAGCTAATAATTCCATTGTGGATACCCATTCGCTACCATCATTCCATGCACCATGTAGAAAAACTACGGGTATTCCTGTACCAACTTCACGCCAAAACAATACCCCTTGACTAAGTTTTATTCGGGAGTTACGAAATAAAATATTCATTTATTTTAACTTACTAATTTAGGTGTCTAAGTTGTGCAATTTCCAATTATAGACTTTAGAGTTAATTTCCCAACCCAGAATTTTAAATTTTCCATCTTTTACGCAAGTGTTGTTAAACCATTTAAGTAGTCTTGTAACTGACGAAAATGATCATGAGACATATCTGGTTTTGGCAAAGAACTAGGAGGAAAAGCTTGAATTTCCATAACTTCTAAAGTATCTTTGACTGCCATTTCTCCTTGAACTTCAGCTTCAACAGTAATACAGATAGAGTGAATCCGAGGATCACGATCTGGTGAAGAGTAAACCCCCACTAAACGGCGGATTTTAACTACTTCTAACCCTGTTTCCTCTATCAATTCCCGACGGACTGCATGAGGAACATCTTCTCCCCAATCCACCATACCACCAGGTAATGACCAACGACCATCATCCTTTCTCCTAATGAGGACAATCTGACCATCAGGTAAAATAGGAATAATACTTGTACCAGTAATGGGGTGGCGGAATATAATACCCAGTACCGTTTGTCCAAAATGCCATAAACTTCGTGTGGACTGAATCATTGGTGTAAAAAAAGCAAGAATGTTCAAGTTGAAAATTACTTTGTTGTATTCTAAGTAGGTTAACATTGAAAATTGTCGTTATGACAAGGCAAAAGGCAAGAGGCAAGAGGGTTTGGGCGATTTTACGTTTCTTTACACAGTTTGGTTTTATTGTGTTCACCTACTTACGAATTACGAATTCCGGCGTTGCTGATTAAGGGTATGAATTTTAGTCTCACGCAAAGGCGCAATCACGCTTCGTGATCTCGAAGAGTAGACGCAAAGGTAAGATTTTTAAAGGTTCAATTTGGAAATTTCATACCTCGATTCAGCAACGCCCGAATTCCAAATTACGAATTACGAATTAATGTTGTTTCTGCAATCTGGAAAATTATTTCTTCTAATGTCCGTAATAATTCTTGCTCATTGTACGGTTTAGAAAAATAAGCTTTTGCTCCTAATTGCATAGCTAACTGACGATGCTTACTACTACTACGGGAGGTTAACATAGCGACAGGAATATTTCTCAACTCTGTATTGTTGTTGATTCGCTCTAAAAAGCTATAACCGTCAATACGAGGCATTTCAATATCACAGATCACTGCTTGGACTTGCAAACCACTTTCTAGCTTTTCTAAAGCTTCTTGACCATCTTTAGCCTGTTCTACTTGATATCCACCTTTTTCCAGGGTTAGTGCTAGATAACGACGGACATTAATGGAATCATCAACAATCAAAATTATGCCTTTTTGGCGACTAGGTTGATTGATAGTGGGTACTTTTGGCGGTTTGAGGAATGCAGTTTGTAGTCTTGTTGTTGGTAATTTATTACTGATGTGGGGACGTTCATTTTTTGTAATCCATGATATTAAATCATTAGTGTTAATGAGGGGAACTACTCGACCATCACCCAGAATTGTACAGTTGTTAAAACCACTGGGAAGGGGAATATTACCTTCTACTTGACGAATAGCTACTTCTTGTTCACCCCAGCAACGTTCTACTTGAACTGCGACTTGTTGATGATCATGTTTGACTATCAATACACTTATAGCATTAATGATCGGCAGAGTTTCTAATTCCAGGTTATTGTAGCGGGAGCAATTAAATTCAAAGTAACTATTGAGACGCAGTAATGGTAATTGATTGTTTTGCCAGTTAATAAATTCTTTCCCGTTTTGGGAGAAGATTTGTTCCTGTTCTAGCAAGAAAATTTCCTCAATTACGTCTGTAAAAAATGCTAACACCAAGCGATCGCTCTCAACCAATAAAACCCGCGCAACTGACAGGGTAAATGGTACTGATAAGGTAAACTTCGTCCCCACTCCAGCTTGGGTGTCAACATTCACATCTCCTCGCGCTAATTTCAGGTTATTACGGACTACATCCATGCCTACACCCCGACCAGACAACGCTGTTACCTGTTCTGAGGTGCTAAATCCTGGTTCAAAAATTAATGATAGTAGATCTTCATCACTAGCGCTCGCTAATAAAGAATCGTCCAAACCCATTTTTAAGGCGCGGTGACGAATTTTTTCTAAAGAAATACCTTGACCATCATCACGAATAGTAATAATCGTGCGATTACTATGATAGACAGCTTTCATTTCAATCAAACCTTGTTCACTTTTTCCTTGCTTTTTCCGAGTAATAGGATCTTCAATTCCATGATCAAAAGCATTGCGTAACAAGTGCATTAAAGGCTCATTTAAAGCCTCCAAAATACCTCTTTCAATTAAAGTATTTCCACCTTCAATTTTTAATTGCACATTTTTTCCATACTCAACGTTTAAATCCCTAATAGCTCTAGGAAAACGTTCTACTAAATCGGAAAAAGGACGCATTCTCACCTGGGTTAATTGTCTTTGTAATTGTTTAGAAGTTTTATTTAGTTTTCTTGCTATTTGGTCTGTATCGTCCACACTTAATTGGATATCACTGGTAACTTCTGCAACTTGGACAATAGTTTCCATCACATTTTGAGATAATAAATTCAATTTTTGATAGCTATCTTGTTCTATAAAATTATTTTCTACTTCTTGATTACCATGATTATGAGTTATTATTTTTGCGTAAGCTGTTCGCAGTTCTTGATTTTCTTGATCAAGAATTTGGACTCTTTGACTGAGATTACGCACCAATTTACGTAATCTTTCCATTTGCACATTTAACCCATTACGTTGAATAATAACTTCTCCAAATAAATCATTAATTTTTTCTAAATGTTTACTAGGAACTCTAACTGTATTTTCCTGGTTTTCCCTTTCTTTAGGCGGTGAATTAATATCACTTTTACGTTCAGTATATTTATAATCTATGGGGATATTTTCTGAGGTTGATACTCTATCAGCACTTTCTGGAGATAATTCAACATTTTCTAATAAATCAAAATCAGAAATAGCTGATTTATACAATAAATGATCTTGCTGATTTGCTAAAATCAGAGGACGATCATGAATAACTTCACCAAAATCAATTCTAGTTGGTAAATTATCTCGTTGATTACTTAATACTAAATTTTGAGATTGTCGCCATGCTTTTAATGCTAAATTAGCAATTTCTAAACAACTATCAGGGTAAGTTTCTAAATAATGGCTAACTGATTGACATAGTTGGGTAAAAGCTGTTAATTGCAGCATTTCTCCTAACCCACCTAACTCAGTTGCCATCATTACCAACTCTGCTCTTAATCCCGATTTATTACTATTTTTTAATCTAGCTTCTAGGTGTTGTAAATACTCTTCAACTTCAGTTTCAAATAATAAAGGGATAATTTCTGTATCATCTTCGGATGATAGCAAAGTTGTGATATTTTCTGGAGTCGGTTCACCTAAACGCTCATAAAGTTCGTCAAAAACGGGATAACAAAATTTTCTTAACCAACTATCATCCAGATTATTACCCTTTGCCAGTAACTCAACAATCTGTCGTAGCCAATCAACACTAGATAGTAATAAACTTTGTAAATGAGTATCAAGTTCCAAAGAATCTTTTTGAGTCTTTAAAACTTTAAAGGCATCTTCCAATTTATGAGCTAAATCACTTAATACGCGAAATCCCATCATTGCTGCTCCACCTTTAATAGAATGGGCGGCTCGCATTGCAGCGTTGATATGTTCTAATTCAATACGTTTGCTGATGTCAATTTCCAGTAATACCCCTTCTAAAGTATTGAGATAATCAGTTGCTTCTTCCAGAAATTGCATCTGGATTTCCAATTCTTTATCTTTAGTCATTAGTCATTAGTCCTTAGTCATTATTTATTAATTCAGAACAAATGAGAATATCAATTAGGTGGGAAAGTCTCAATAGTATCTTTTAACTCTTGAGAAATATCTACTGCTTTTTGTAAAGATTGGGAAACTTGACGCGAATTATGAATATTACGTGCTGATACAAGGGTAATATCTTTAATAGTTTGACTCACAATTTGTGATGTTTGAACTTGAGATTGAGTAGAACTTAAAATTGACTGAACTAAGGTATATATTTGCTGAGATACATCAACGATTTGTTGTAAATTATGCTTGGCATTTTCAATAATATTACTGCTTTGGGTAACTTGATTAGTTCCCATTGACATAGTTTTTAATACTTCACCTGTTTCTTGTTGAATTTTGGCAATTATTTCCTCAATTTCTTGAGTAGCGGCTGCACTTCTGGCGGCTAATTCGCCAACTTCTTCAGCGACCACTGCAAAACCTTGACCTTCTTCTCCGGCTCTTGCAGCTTCAATTCCCGCATTAATTGCTAATAAATTAGTTTGCATGGAAATTTGATTAATTATGGAAACCACACGAGAAATTTGTTGAGAGGAGTCCCCTAAACGTCTTACTTTTTTAGTTATTTCATCAACCGTTTCTTGGACATAGCCAATATTTTGCAGTGTTAAATCCATCTCTGCTCCAGTTTTAGTAGCTGTATGGTTAGCATCATTAACAATGATTGCAGCTTGCTGTGCTATATCAGCGATAGATTGAATAGCAATGGTCATATTTTCAATAGTTTCTAAGCTTTGGTGCATTTTTTCAGGTTCTATGATTGCCTCTGTGGTGAATTTTTCTAAATAACCATTTACTTCACTAACAGCTTGTTGAATTTGGTTAACAATTGGCTGAATACTATCCTGAAAATTCTGAAGTTCTAGAGAGTCTTGATTAATATTTGTTTGACTATTAGCTTTCAATTTTCTAATCTCTACTAACAGATGAGATTGTTCTAAAGCATAGCCGACTTGGGTAGCAATTTGGGTTAAAAAATTAATTTCTTCAACTTGCCAAACATGAGGATGATGACAATGATGAGCAATCAAGAATCCTTGAATTTCTCCATGACTTAAAATTGGTGCTGTTAAACTACTTTGTACAGAAAACTTCTTTAACCACTCGATATAACTATTAGTTAAATTTACCTCTTGTTCAACGTCTGATATGGCCTCAAATTGATGATTTTTGCCAAGTTCTCGCCAGTGGGAATCATTGTTATATACACCGAGCATTTTTTGACAATCATCAATTACCGATTCAGCAATTACTTTGACAGCTTGAGTTTTCCGGTGGAGTTTATAAATGATAACTCTATCTGTTTTTAGAATATGACTAACTTCAGAAATTGCTGTTTGATAAATAGCTTCGGACTGAAGATTTAGCCGAATTTTTCTAGTTACCTCTAGCAGTAATTTTAACCATTCAATTTCTCTTGCTTGATCTTCTTGTTTGTTAAATACACTTAGATTTATTTGCTCCTGAATTGCCTCACCTTCTGTAATGGATGTATTAGCAATCTTAGCATTAATCCGCTGACTTAACCAAGCTACAAGCAACGTCATTAATAATGCGATTAATGGTGTTGTACTAGCAGTTAATGTCAAAAATTCTCTTTGTTGCTTAAATGCGATCGCTATATCTTTTTCTACGATTAATTGCCACTTAATATCCGGTAAACCTGATATTTGGGAAAATGGTATGTAACTAATAAGTTGCTGTTTTTGATTATTTTTGGCAATGGCTGTAAATGTATCAATATTTTTTGCACTCAAAACATTAGTTAAACTCGGATATATATTGACCAATTTTTCATCTAATACATCCTCATAAGAACTAATTAAAATTTTTCCTGTTGCATCTAAAAAATAATATTGATGAGTCTCATCTATATAACCTTTGATTACTTTTTTTAAAGCCTTTATAGGCAAACGGGTTCTGACTATACCAATAGTATTACCCGCCACTGCATCCTTAATTGGTGCAGCTATGTAAATCACTGTGCCGATATTTTTAACTATTTCTGGTTGACTAATAATAGGAATATTCTGTTTAATTACCTCTTGAAAATAGGTCAGTTTTTTTTCTGGAGTTAAAGATTCTCCTGATGATTGCATCATCACTTGTCCATTAAGATCAAATATGGCTACACTATCATAAACATTACTATTTTTGATCAAGCTATCTAAGGAGGCTTTTGTTTCTATATTAATTGTGCTGGTATCAACTTTCGATATTTGCCTAGATTTTTCTGTTCCTGCTTTTTTGCGAGCTTTCATCGGACTTGAAAAAGATATATTAGATAGGATCTGAATATCTCCATAGCGTTGTCCAATAAAGTTATTAACTTTATCACTTAAATTAATTGCTGTATTTTCTTGGGATGTAATAATTTGCTTTGTAATTAACTTACTACCAAACATATAAGCGATCGCACCAATTCCCAAAACTGGTAAAGTACCAATAGCGATAGACAAAATTATAGATTTGGTACTCAAATTAAATTGTCGCAAATATTCTAATCCCTCATACCAAAACCTCTGATAGCTGGAACTTTTTCCTCTATTATCAACAACTTTAGCTGGAGAAATTAAAGATGCTTTATTTTGAGAATTGCTACTTTGTTTGATATCAGTCTTATTCAACATATATTCCTCACACCACAACTATAAAATAAAAAATTACCACTTTTTTCGAGTATTAATTATTAGTTAATACAAAAAACATCTGAACTTAAAATATGTACTGCATTTAATACCAATAAAATTTCTTCTTGTTGTACCACACAACCACATAAGTAAGGTACTAAACTAGATGCTACTTGTCCCACAGGGGAACGGATATCATCAGCAATAAACTTGGTTGTACCTTTAATTTCTTGGACAACTAAACCTAAAATCATTGATTCTATTTGAATAACAATAATATTATACTGATGCAACCGGTGATCAAGACATTCTAGATTAAACATCTTCGGTAAATCAACTACCCAAATTATATGACTGCGCCAATTCATCAATCCTAATATACAAGCAGGCATATTCGGAATAGCCGTAACCGATGTCACAGGTACAATAATTGCTTCCTGCGTATGAGCAATGGATAAAACAGCACCAGTTTGTTGATTAAGTTGAAATTTGAGATAGCCATCTTCTCGACTATTATGTATGGCTTGATGGTTAAAGTCAATTTGCAACTTTTTCATAAGTAAATGTAAATATAATTAAAATCAGTTTATTTTCGTTTTATGGGATAACCATAAGTTTCCATAATCCATAAGAGGATGTTTGAAAGGTTTCCGGCGATTAGAAATCGCTACTACACAAACAAAGTCCACCTGCGTGGACTAAGGAAAAATCAAGGTCTTTGAACCCACGAAGGTGGGTTTCGTCTGTGTAGCCGCGACTTCTAGTTGCCCTTGCAAGTAATAAATTAGACTTTTCAAATACCCTCTAACTTTCTCCCATACTACCTTACCTGTGCCAAGTATACGGTAGGATTGTCTCTTCCAGAACTGAACTATGGGTTACGCCACGCTACCCTATTAAGTAGGTTGGCGTTGAAAATTGTCGTTATGGCAGGGCAAGAGGCAAGAGGCAAAAGGCAAGAGTAAAGAGGTTTTGGGCGATTTTACGTTTCTTTACACAGTTTGGTTTTATTGTGTTCACCTACTTAGTTCCGGGCGGATTATGTTTAGAATGAAACAGCCCTGGCTATTTTCTCTATTTTCTCTATCTCATATTTTGCTTTTTCTCCGCTTTGGGATCACGATTGGCTACAGCGGCTAATTCCGCATCCATTAAGGTTTTTCCGGTGGCTGCTAGGTAAACATCATCTAAACTAGGACGAGATTGAGCGATGCCAAAAATTGGTAAATTGGCATGATTTAACGCCTGTTGAATCGTGATCAAAACGTCATTTTGCGGAGTAACTACTAAATTTAGAGAGTTACCTTGGGCGCTGTTGATGATGATTTCTTGAACAAAAGGTAAGGCTGCTAACAGGTTTTTGGCGGTTTCGGCTTCTTCTAGAGGTGAAAATTCACGGATTCTTAAGGTGATGCGATCGCCCCCCACCTGATCTTTTAACTGAGAAGGTGTACCATTAGCAATAACTAAACCTCTATCAATAATTGCCACCCTGTCAGCTAAAGCATCAACTTCTTCTAAATAATGACTGGTAATTACCACAGTAGTTCCCCCAGCCCGTAATTGCCGCAAGAAATTCCAGACTACAACCCGACTTTCAATATCCAATCCTACTGTTGGTTCATCTAATACCAACACATCCGGCGCATGAAGTAAACCAGCCGCTAGATCTAACCGCTTGCGTAAACCACCGGAATAAGTGCCAGTTTTTTTGTCTGCGTATTCTTGTAACCCCAGCAAATCCAAAATAGTATTAATTCGCTGTTTAATCAGCGCACCAGGAAGATGATACAGTGCCGCTTGTAATTGTAGTAACTCCCGTCCAGTTAGCACCTTATCCAAAGCTACCTCTTGGGCTACATAACCCAGCTTTTGCCTAGCCAACTTGGGGTGATTTAAGACAGAAATGCCGGAAACCTCAATTTTCCCAGTATCAGGCGTTGTTAGGGTACATAAAGCCCGGAGAGTGGTCGTTTTCCCAGCCCCGTTGGGTCCAAGTAACCCAAAAATTTCTCCAGGTTGGACTTGAAAGGAAACATCCTGGACTGCAACTAGATTACCGTAGCTTTTTTTGAGATTTTCGATGAAAACAGCGGCAGTCATGACAGCTATAATCCTTAACTATACAATTCGCAACAATCTATCTTTCATTGTACAAGTTAGGCGATCGCCATGATGAGTTGAATATTTCATTTTCAGATAATTTTCAATACAGATTTAGCCAAATGATCAACTATAGGGATAAGCTCATCTCTATCGTTATTGTTGATACTTCAGCTATACAGTACGTCTATCAACTCGACTTATTTGATTTATTTTTGAAACTATATAGTCAAAGAAACAGGTATAAATTTGGTATAATTTAGAGATATGCCAAAGATTTGAGGAATTAGTTGTGGAAGGTGCTTTAAGTTTATTAAGTTATAATCAAGAGATGGACTGGGAATGTCAATAATATATTGTGAATTTCTCATTCCCAGAGGGCCTGTTTCATCACAAGGAAGTTCAAAAGGACGTAATGAATTGAAAACTGTTGTTCGTGCTGAAGCCCAAAAGGTTTGGACGGGTAGCAGTCCAATTAAAGATGCTAATTTACAGTTAACGCTAATTTATCTTTGTCGTGATAATTATGGTGATCTGAATCTACTTGACACCGATAACATTATTAAACCCATTCAGGATGCACTCAATGAGTTAGTTTATGAAGATGATGGACTAATATCAGATGTAGAGAGTCATCGTCGGTTTTTATCTGAGCCAATTGATATAACTAATTTACCTTTATTATTGCAGCAAGGTGTCATGATTGGTAAAGAATGTGTTTATGTCAAAGTAAGTGAATCTCAACCATTGGAAAAATACTTATGATAGACAATACTAAAAGTTTACATGATGAGAAAGTTGAATCTTTGATCAAGAAGTATCGTGATCAAGGATTTACAGTTATACAAAACCCGAAAGCAGATCAATTACCCTTTGATTTGGATAATTATCAACCCGATATTCTTGCTACTAAGAATGAAAATGAATCTGGTTTAATAGGTTTAATAATTGAAGTAAAAACCAGTATTCGTCCAGTTTCAGTTGAGCGTTTACAATTTGTAGCAGAAGAAGTAAGTAGACATCCAGGCTGGCGTTTTTTATTGGTGACACCTGAAGATATACAAGCAGAATCATTACTAGGAACATCGGAAGAACTACCTTCTTGGGAAGAAATAACTGACCATTTTCGTCAAGTTAGCAAGCTTATTGAAAATAATAATATTGAACCTGCTTTTCTTTTTCTTTGGAGTGTTTTTGAGAGAGCATTAAGGAAAAGAGCATTTGATGTATCAATTCCTATTGAACGCTTACCAGCCATAAAATTAATAAAATCAATGTACTCTTTGGGAGAGTTATCAATTTCTGAATTTGATATTATTCAAGCTTACTTAGAAAAGCGTAATCGTCTGGCTCACGGTTATATTCAGAAGCTAGATTCGGAGGTTTTACCTACGTTTATAATGTTGGTTGTTAAGTTATTGATAGAATGGATTTCTCATATAACTGAAGAAATAGCAATTTTACAGGTTTTCGGGCAAATTATGGTTAGTATGACCGAAAATACTCAGGAAACTACAGCACAAAGGAATCAGAAATTTCAAGAAATATTAGTTTCTGTGTTAAACGACGAACCAACAGAAAAAAAAGATGAAATATTTGCAAAGATTAAGCACATATTGGAAAAAGTAGAAGGAGGAACTAATTTTTTCAATGAAGTTCAACACTTATCTGATGAGTATTGCGATCTTTCTACTGACTCTAAAAATCAACAGCTAAACAAAAATGAAATAGTTTTAGATGATAACGCACAAATAGCACTTGATACTTTACCAACTCAAGAGAAATACAAGATTAGTCATGCTATTAGTTGTCTAGAAAAATTTCCTGATTGTTCAGAAATTGAAGTTTCTCAACTGAATTCAAGCTCAGATAATGATTTTATTGCCAAGGTAGGAATATATCGAATCATTTTTGAATTTCAATCTAAAAAAGTAACTATTATTGATATAGTTAATTACAAACGGATTGAAATGTTATATGGATTATTAGCAAAGGCTAAAATATGAGAGATATAGATTCTTTTGATATAGATATTAATATGAAATTACTAATTTTACCCTCTTCTTTGCGCCTTTGCTTCTTTGCGTCTTTGCGCGAAATAAAAAATCATATAAAAAACACCCAACTAAAAACATGGAACTATACTTAATCCGTCATGGCATTGCCGAAGAACATCAATCGAACCTAAAAGACGAAGAACGACAACTCACCCCAGAAGGAAGACAAAAAACCGAGAAAATAGCTCAAAAATTACTAAAGCTAGAATTACACTTTGATCTAATTCTTACCAGTCCCCTAGTCCGCGCTTACCAAACAGCAGAAATACTCATTGCGGCTGGATTGAGTTCCCAATTAGAAGCATCAGATCATCTTGGCTTTGATGGTAATATTCAAAATTGGTGGCAAGAATGGCTTCAACCCAGGAATTATCCCCAGAAAACCAACCTAGCATTAGTCGGTCATGAGCCTAGTTTAAGCCATTGGGCAGAAATTCTCCTGTGGGGAGAAGCAAAAGAGAGCCTCATCCTCAAAAAAGCAGGTATGATGGGAATAAAACTACCAGATGATGGTTCAGCTTGGGGTCGTAGTCAAATGTTTTGGTTGACATCACCCAAGTACCTGCTGTAATAGTTGTTACATCTGCAATTATTGTGGTGAAAATAGTCTCTGGTGAGTTAGCGTGAGCAGATATTTTACAAAGTAAATGGTGTTGCCATGACGGTATGCGAATACAAGCCTGGTTTAGAAGGCATTCCCGCAGCCCAGTCGAGTATTAGTTATGTAGACGGGCAGAAAGGAATTCTAGAATATCGTGGTATCAGGATTGAGGAATTAGCCGAAAAAAGTACATTCCTAGAAACTGCATATCTGTTAATTTGGGGTGAATTACCAAACAAGGAAGAACTAAAAGCATTTGAGCATGAAGTTCTCTTCCACAGACGCATCAAATACCGCATTCGGGACATGATGAAATGTTTCCCTGAAAGCGGTCATCCGATGGATGCGCTTCAAGCCTCGGCTGCTGCTTTAGGTTTATTCTATTCTCGTCGGGATTTACATAATCCGGTCTATATTCGGACTGCGGCTGTTCGTTTAATAGCGACGATTCCCACAATGGTAGCAGCGTTCCAGTTAATGCGAGAAGGTAATGACCCGGTTAAGCCTAGAGATGATTTAGGCTATGCGGCTAACTTCCTGTATATGCTCAACGAGAAAGAACCTGATCCTTTAGCAGCCAAAATATTTGATATCTGCTTAATTCTTCATGTTGAACATACAATGAATGCTTCAACATTTAGTGCTAGAGTCACAGCTTCTACTTTAACTGATCCCTATGCTGTCGTTGCTAGTGCGGTGGGTACTTTAGGCGGTCCATTGCATGGTGGAGCGAATGAAGAAGTAATTCAGATGTTGGAAGCAATTGGTTCTGTAGAGAATGTTGTCCCCTATGTGGATGATCTTCTCAAACGCAAAGCTAAAATTATGGGCTTTGGGCATCGTGTCTACAAAGTCAAAGATCCCCGCGCAACAATCTTACAAGGCTTGGCAGAGCAGTTGTTTGATAAATTTGGCTATGACGAATACTATGAAATAGCCGTGGAAATGGAACGGGTAGTTTCGGAAAAACTGGGTGACAGAGGGATTTATCCTAATGTTGACTTTTATTCCGGTTTAGTGTATAGGAAAATGGGAATTCCTACAGACTTGTTTACACCAGTATTTGCGATCGCTCGTGTAGCAGGTTGGTTAGCACACTGGAAAGAACAACTGGTAGAAAACCGGATTTTCCGTCCTACCCAAATTTACAACGGTCGTCACGAAATCGCCTACACTCCCATTGACCAACGTTAACTAACAAATAAATTAACTCTAGATTTTGGATGTTCAATTCAAGTCCTCTAGTGGGCAGATTGATAACTGTCCTATCTACCATTGAGGCTTGTCGTCCAAAATCAAAACCCGCTAAAATTGGCAACTTGACAACAGCAGCCAGTGTGGGAAAATCAGACAATTTGTAGACCATAGACAACCGTTACCAACTGGGAAGCGGCTAATTTGTCTTGTTTAACGACTTAATGGGGAAACTTTTGCCCATTTCCTCACCCACCAATCATCAATTCCCAATCCCAACCATAAGTAGAAGTTGTCTTGTGGAGTCTCATGGTGAAAACCATCCAAGGATATACTAGACTCATGAATTGGCAAATGTATTGAACTTCAATCGGTCATCATCTCAGCAGAGATTATTACTAAAGCTGAAGACAAAAGATGAAAATTAGAATAACTGATTTCATCCTTCACAGTTCATCAGCACGTTGACTTAAAGAGCAGCAAACATGAATCCAGGAATTGACCTCCAAGGAACTTTTATTCAATCTGTCAAGGACTTAGGCGTACCCCCAGGAGCGGCCAAAGCCCTATGGATGCCATTACCAATGGTATTGATGCTGATTGGGGCTACAGTAGGTGTCCTAGTGGCCACATGGCTAGAACGGAAAATTTCTGCGGCAGCACAGCAACGGATTGGTCCTGAATACCAAGGACCATTTGGATTGTTAGTGCCTGTGGCAGATGGTCTGAAGCTGGTATTTAAAGAAGATATCATCCCCGCTAAAGCAGATCCTTGGCTATTTACCATTGGTCCAATTATTGTCGTTTTACCAGTATTTCTGTCCTATTTAATTGTGCCATTTGGACAGAATATTATCATTGCTAACGTCGGTATGGGCGTATTCTTGTGGATTGCATTATCGAGTATTCAGCCCATTGGCTTATTAATGGCGGGTTATGCCTCCAATAATAAATATGCCTTGTTGGGAGGTTTACGGGCAGCAGCGCAGTCCATCAGTTATGAAATTCCCTTAGCATTGAGTGTACTAGCGATCGCCATGATGTCCAATAGTCTTAGTACCGTTGACATCGTTAATCAGCAATCTAACTTTGGCATTCTCGGCTGGAATATTTGGCGACAACCATTAGGTTTCGTGATCTTTTGGATAGCCGCCCTAGCGGAATGCGAGCGCCTACCCTTTGACTTACCAGAAGCAGAAGAAGAACTAGTTGCCGGGTATCAAACTGAATATTCAGGCATGAAATTCGCCCTCTTCTACCTCAGTTCCTACATTAACCTGGTACTTTCTGCCTTACTAGTAGCAATTTTGTACCTTGGTGGTTGGCATTGTCCTATACCCCTGGAGATGATCACTGGTTGGTTAGGAGTCAGCGAAAGTGACCCAGCCATTCAGGTAGTCACAGCGGTGATAGGCATTACCATGACCGTGATTAAAGCCTACTTACTAGTATTTTTTGCCATCCTCATTCGTTGGACAGTACCACGGGTACGGATTGACCAATTGCTAGACTTAGGATGGAAATTTCTCTTACCAATAGGCTTGGTAAATCTCCTATTAACCGCAGCCTTCAAACTAGCCTTTCCCTTCGCCTTCGGTGGGTAATGGCTAATGGGTAATGGGTAATGGCTAATAGGTAATGGCTAATGGATCAGTATTCTACCAATTACCAATTACCAATTACCAATTACCAATTACCAATTACCAATCACCTGACAAAAGTAGAGTCATAAACAATGTTAAAGTTCCTCAAACAAGTTGGTGATTACGCCAAAGAAGCAGTCCAAGCAGGTCGTTATATTGGTCAAGGATTATCTGTTACTTTTGACCACATGAGACGGCGACCTGTTACCGTTCAATATCCCTACGAAAAATTGATTCCTGGGGAAAGATTTCGCGGTCGCATTCACTATGAATTTGACAAGTGTATTGCTTGTGAAGTCTGTGTGCGTGTTTGTCCCATTAATCTTCCTGTCGTTGACTGGGAAATGGACAAAGGCACTAAAAAGAAAAAGCTCAAACACTACAGTATTGATTTTGGAGTTTGTATCTTCTGTGGTAACTGTGTGGAATACTGTCCCACCAACTGTTTATCCATGACAGAAGAATATGAACTAGCCACTTATGATCGCCATGAACTTAATTACGATAGTGTAGCCCTGGGACGATTACCCTATAAAGTTACAAACGATCCAATGGTGACACCACTGCGCGAACTTGTTTACCTACCTAAAGGCGTAATGGACCCTCACGGAGTCCCCGCCGATGCCCCCCGTGCAGGTTCTCGTCCAGAAGACCTAGTAGTCTGTCAACCCGAAAATGACGGGTGAAGGCAAGCAGGGGGGGTAGGGGAGGTAGGGG
>NZ_LJOU01000046.1:0-45785 GCF_001672085.1 Anabaena sp. AL93
AGACAGGATACCAGCTTTCATCATTCTCTAAACTGCCTGTATTTTTGTGGTGAGTTCTGTGGCTAATTCTCCAACCATGATAAGGAACAAGAATGAAAGTATGGGTAATATGACCAACTAGATCATTTAACCACTTATGCTTAGAAAAAGATTGGTGTCCGCAGTCATGACCAACTACAAACAAAGCCCAAAACATCGTTCCTTGCATTACCCAAAAAATTGGCCAGAAATACCAAGAATCTAGGTAATTGGCAACTGCATACAGCAGTCCCACAATCAGAACATCACGAAAGAAATAATAAAGCGATTTAGTCACACTAGGCTGAAAACATTCAGCGGGAATAGCAGCTTTTAAATCCTGAAGAGTAAAAGGTAACTTTTCTTTACCTTCACCAGATTGGGAACTAGGGTCTTGATTAAACTGGATTGTATCTAATTGCACTGGATTGGTTGATTGTAAATTATCAATTAAGTGTGGGGTAATATTTAGTTACCACTGGAATTTAAACAGAGAAATATTGGCAATTTTACTCAACATTCGTGGTTAATTGCCAAACTAAAGGAACTGGTGATGAAAGTACAAGTAAGCAATTAACAAATTTATACTTTCTAAATTCATCACTCATGGATAATTATTTCGCTGCCCGGTATGCGTCAAAAGTAGTATAACCAATATCAGTTTTGTAGAGTTGACATTGATTAGTGATTTCTTTCATCAGATTCCAAGAGAACTTATATTCATCATGGAGATAAGGACCCCAATTTTCTTTGATGCTACTGTAAGCCAACCGTAAATTATAGGAAGGAATAGCAGTAGAAATATGATGGGGAACATGAACATTAATATCGTGACAAAGAACTTCTACCCACTGAGGGTAATCACAATGAATTGTCCCAAATAACTGTGCTAAGGCTTCATTCCATTTATCAGCAGTTGAAAAAGGAACATCTGGAAGAGTGTGGTGAACAATAGTGAAGGTACTCATCCAGAAATGGTAAACAATCCAGGGAATAAACCAGAATTTAATAAAACCCCAAACACCAGTTGTAATAATTAAACTTGGGAAGACAATAGCTGCAAAAGCAACTACTACAGCTACAGAAAGTTTGACACTAGCTTGGTCTTTTTTCTGAAAATTGCGCCAATCAAAATGCACAACTGCCCAATGACCAATCGAACCTACCCACCAGAGACGTTGACGCATAAACAACTCAAAGGCAGATTGTCTATTCTTAGACCAACCTGCAAAAACCTCTGTTCTAATAGGATGCCAAGCGTTGTCTTCGTCTAGCTTGTTAGTATGTTTATGGTGATGATTATGTTTAATCCGCCAGCTATGAAAAGGGTAAATCAAGAACATCATGAAAAAATGTCCCACTAAATCATTTACCCAGCGACGGTTTGCAAATGAACGATGACCACAATCGTGACCAATAACAAAAAAACCTGTTAAAGCAGTTCCTGTAAAAATCCAAGCTAGGGGTAAAAGAAACCAAGGGGAAATTGCGATGAAATAATAGCCCAATGCAGCCATAGATAAACTGAGAATTACAGTTGTCCAGGCTTTGCGGCTATTTTTCTGAAAACATTCCTTGGGCAGACTTTTGATAATATGCTTTAGTTTTATTTGGTCTTTGCCCAGGTCTGTGGAGACCGTTATTTCCTGACTTTTGATGATTGATGTAGTCATGAATACCTGAAAAACAACAGACTGCAACACAACGTTACTAAAAAACGTAACTTGCTGCAAAGTTTTGTAACATTAATTTCTGAGATTATAGCAACTTAACAACCACTTAGGATAGTTAGTTAGCAATTAAAATTTTTAAATTTTAAATTGCCCCATTTACACACAAAAAGTCAATAGTTTTCAGCCAAAGATTGACTATAAAACTATTGACTTTGAGCATGAAATCTGTATTATGCCTTTTTCTCTGCCAGTTTCACATTTGTTGCTAGACCCAGTAATTGCAATAACTGAATTGTCATCCAAGTCATATCAATTTCCCACCATTCCAAACCATGACGAGCAGAGTATTGAAAAGCATGGTGGTTATTATGCCAACCTTCGCCAAATACAAGAATAGCAACCCACCAACAATTAGTTGATCTGTCACCAGAATCATAAGAGCGGTATCCGAATTTATGAGTAGCACTATTTACCAACCAAGTACAGTGATAAACCCAGATAATGCGGACAAAAATTCCCCAGACCACCATTGGCCATCCGCCTAAGAAGTATAAGACCAAGCCCAAAGCAATTTGTAAGAAAATGAAATATTTCTGTAAAAACTGATAAACTGGGTCATCAATAATGTCTTTAGTGAAGCGAGGAACTTGATCGTGAGCGGGAGCGAAATGAATCATCCAACCCATGTGACTCCACCAGAAACCTTGATTTGAATCATGGGGATCAGATTCAGTATCGGAATGTAAGTGGTGAATTCGATGTGTACCCACCCATTCGATGGGACCACCTTCACAAGAAAGTGTGCCAAAAATCACCAAGACATACTCTAACCATTTGGGTGTTTGAAAGCTACGGTGAGTAACAAGACGGTGATATCCCAAAGTAATACCTAAACCTCCAGTTACCCAGTAGAGCAATAAAGCCACACCAACTGCCTGCCAGCTAAAATTGCTAGGAACTAGGGCAAAGAGAGCGCCGACGTGCAATGCAACGAAAAATAGGGTATTAACCCAGTTAATGTGAGGTTTAGAAGTAGCAATTGTCATGCAGTAACCTGAATAGAAATTGTTCAGCCTAGTCTGCGCGATCCTAAAATCCGCATATCTATTTTATGTTTTTGAATGAGGAAACGATGAACAGCTTTGAACAGCTGCGGGAAGCAGAACAGGCGCTATTAGAAATTTTTTCTGGTATTGACGCTCAGGTCAAGCATAATCTTAAACGAGTATTAGATGCCTTTCGTCATCACCGAGTAGGCGCACACCATTTTGCAGGCGTAAGTGGCTACGGACACGATGATTTAGGACGAGAAACCTTAGATAAAGTTTTTGCCCAAGTGATGGGTGCTGAATCTGCGGTGGTGCGAGTGCAGTTTGTTTCGGGAACTCATGCGATCGCTTGTGCGCTGTACGGTGTTCTTCGTCCTGGGGATGAAATGTTAGCAGTAGTCGGTTCTCCCTACGATACTTTGGAAGAGGTAATTGGCTTGAGAGGACAAGGCCAAGGTTCTCTTATTGATTTTGGCATAAAATACCGCCAATTGGAATTAACTGATCAAGGAAAAATAGATTGGCAAAACTTAAGCACTAGCATTACTGACAACACAAAGTTAGTATTGATTCAACGTTCCTGCGGATATTCATGGCGACCAAGCCTTTCCATAGCCGACATAGAGAAAATTGTTTACATAGTCAAACAGCAAAATCCTCACACAGTTTGTTTTGTAGACAACTGCTACGGCGAATTCATAGAAACCCAAGAACCAACCCATATTGGTGCTGACTTAATAGCTGGTTCATTGATTAAAAATCCTGGGGGTACAGTCGTGAGTGCAGGTGGTTATATAGCCGGACGAGCAGACCTAGTAGAAGCCGCCGCTTGTAGACTGACAGCCCCCGGAATTGGTAGCGAAGGCGGAGCAACCTTTGATCAAAATCGCCTGTTATTCCAAGGATTATTTTTAGCCCCGCAGATGGTAGGGGAAGCGATGAAAGGAACATACCTAACAGGTTATGTATTTGACAAACTGGGTTATCCAGTTAACCCCCCACCATTAGCGCCCAGAGGAGATGTGATTCAAGCGATTAAACTCGGTTCAGCCAAAAAACTGATCGCCTTCTGCAAAGCCATTCAACAGTATTCACCCATAGGATCTTATCTAGAACCCATACCCGACGATATGCCAGGCTACGAAAGCCAAGTGGTAATGGCTGGGGGGACATTTATCGAGGGGAGTACCTTGGAATTATCAGCAGATGGTCCATTGCGAGAACCTTATGTGGTTTATTGCCAAGGGGGGACTCATTGGACTCATGTATCTATAGCTTTACAAGCGGCTATTGAGGCGGTGATAAATATAGAATAATCCTCACGCAAAGGCGCAAAGACGCAAAGGAAGAAGGTGGATATGAATGAGAATGAGATGGCAAAGGAAGTTGTTGATGCTGCGTATAAGATTCATACAAGGTTGGGACCAGGTTTGTTGGAATCTGTTTATCAGTCTGTTCTGGAATATGAGTTAGGAAAGCGAGGATTGGCGGTGAAAGCGGAGCAACCCATACCTGTAGTTTATGAAGATGTTCATCTAGAGATAGGTTTTCGGGCTGATTTAATAGTTGAAAACAAAGTTATTATCGAACTTAAATCTGTAGAAACAGTTCACCCGGTGCATAAAAAACAACTATTAACTTACCTTCGTCTCGCTGATAAACGCCTTGGTTTACTCATAAACTTCGGATCATTTCTCATCAAAGACGGAATCTCCCGCATTGCGAACAACCTATAAACTCAGGACAAAGACGCTTCTTCCCTTTGCGTCTTTGCGCCTTTGCGTGAGACCTTATTCCGGTAACTTATACTGCTCCACTATCCGCTTCGCAAACTCCGGTACATGAGCTTCTAATTTCTCTCCATGATTCCGCTTCACATACAAATAATTTCTCGCAAAGTGGGAATCTATGGAAAATCTCGCATATTCCAGTCCTTTGGGGCCAATCTTATCTATCACCACACCCATTAATTTCGCTGCCCACATGGGTAAGGTGACGGCTTGATCATAAGCTGGTATGCTTTGCTGTACTGCTGGTTTCCGGTTTCCTTGGGACGTGACGGGCTGGGTGTTGAGTTGGTCTTTTACCAGTTCGAGCATTTCTTTGCCTGTATCGTTTCTGACTACTATCCATTGCCATTGGTAAGGTGCGCCCATATACCCGACGACGATATCAGCGAGGGAGTTGACGTAATCGAAGCAACTCATACATGATGGGGCGAAGATGTCTTTGAGGACGTTGGTTTTTAAGCCGAAGAAGGGGACTGTTTCTTCTGAACCGTCTTCGTGTTTGAAGTGGACTCGGAAGTCTTGCATAAATTCGTAACTGACTACTGTTTGGGGGGAACGGCTGGTGGTTTCTAAGAATTTTTGCAGTCCGGCGCGGGTAACGTTATCTACGCATGGTGTTCCGAGTACGTAGAGTTTTTCTAAGCCGAGTTTTTTCTCTACGGCTCGTAATGCTTGGATTTGACAACCTACTCCGATGACTAATAACCGTTTCATTCCTGATTTTTCTATCTCTTCTAATACAGAAAGATTGGGGGATAGGGTAGGTTTGTTTACTTTGGCTGCTAGTATTTCTTCGGGGGTGCGGGCGATAATGGGCATGGGTTGAAAGCGGTCTTCTTTGCTGTTTTGGACGCAGACTACGCCTTCTACTAAGCCACGATTGAGCATTTCTATGGCTATGCTGCTAACTATTCCTGTCCATTGTGCGCCTTCGATGGGTTGTTGTTTTCTGGCGGACATCATTTCTTGATGAACTCCAAAATATAGTTCGTTTTCGTTTTCGAGGTTGCGGGGGCGGTTATGGGTGGTGGTTTCTAGTTCGTCTATTCTTTGGGTAATGAAGGCGCAGGCTTCTTTGACGTAATGAATGTAGTAGGTGTCGCATAGTCCGCATTCGCTACAGAGTTCTTTGGCGGGGCGCACGCTTCCGGGTTTGAGGGCTTTGGCTTTTTTGTGGGATTCTATGGATGTCATCTATTTTGTTTATTTTTACTAAATATGGCTTTTATTACCTTACCTTTACAGGTTATGAAGTGGGCGTTTAAGGTTGAATAAGAGGTTTTTTCACGCAGAGACGCTCCAGGCGCAGAGAGGGACGCGGAAGGATTGGTAATGGGCGGGTAAGGTGTCGGGTATGTTTTTAAGTAATGCTATATAAGTTTTGTTGTAACTGGATGTTGCGATACAGTAATTATACTATTCCAAGTATTATAAATTCCGGCGGCTATTGCTATCAGTGCTGCTGCTCCAGCAGTTTTCGGAATAGGAATTGCACTTGGTAGTTATCAGTTATTTAAAGACAGTCAAAAATAGCAAAGCACAAGAACTGATTCATTTTCCCACCAAACCGCCTCAGAATGAATTCTGAGTCTAATAGCAAAAGTCTGTTAAAACAGACTAAATAAATATCAATCTTGATTCAGCTAAAGCTGAATTTTGCTATTAGCCAAGAAATGAATTTCTTGGCGGTGGTGATATCATAATGATTAAAGAATTTTTATGATTATAGCAGATACAGGATTTTGGTTAGCATTAGCAAATCTTAAATACTAAAACAGTCAATCTATTGAATTGGATTTTCTGGACGCAAAGATATTAAGTTTTGCAGATTTTTGAATTATTTGTTAATCAAACTTCAAATTTGTTTACAAAATCGTCTGAAACCGCTTTAATAACGCTATTTTTTGGTTTGTAACAGTTAATTGATATTTGTTGTCAAAATCATTGTTTTAGTTAGACTCTAAGAATACAACAAAGCAATTATTTTTATGAACGCTATTTCTAACCCCAATTTGAAAAAGTCAACTTGGCAAACAGCCATTCTCTTAACTCTGGGCTTTTGGCTGAGTGCTAGTCTGGTGTTAGATTGGGTAATTATGCCTAGTCTTGCTGTTGCTGGGATGATGAATGAGGCAAATTTTTCTACAGTCGGTTATGTGGTTTTTGGGAATTTTAATCGCTTAGAATTATTGTCTGCTGCTGTGGTTTTAACTGCTGTGTTAGCTATTAGCAAAACTCAATCTAATTGGCGTTTGGGTATCATTGCTTTATCTGGACTTCTGTTAATAATCGTATTTCTAGATACTTATTTCCTAACTCCCCAAATGTGCGCTCTGGGGGCTAATTTTAGCTTACTCCCTCGTGATTCAATGCCACCAACAATGAATTTATTGCACGGCGGTTATTTTCTGTTGGAAGTTTTGAAGGTGGTTGGAGGAGGTGTGCTTTTAAATTGGTGTTGGCGGGAAGCTTAAAATCAGAGTTTTTTACTTTTTGAATTATTCCTCGTCACTGTTAGGTAATAATAGACGGATGGCGAGGATGGCAAAACCGACGGCTGCGATCGCTTTTAAAATGCGTGTAGGTAAAAATTGGGACACTGCACCACCAGCCAATGCGCCCAGGAGACTTGTTAATACTAAAGCGCCCGCTGTACCAAAAAATATAGCTTTTCGAGATTGTCCCTGTCCAGAAAGTGCGATCGCTGCTAACTGACTTTTATCACCCAATTCTGATAAAAACACTGTTACAAAGCTTAGTCCTAAAAGATGCCAGTTCATAATTCCCTAATTCACAATATTTATAAGTATTAACCCTGAATCACATCCCACACCAGCATCAGGGAAATTAACAGCAACATCACCCCGGCTGATTTCTCGACGGTTTTCGGGCTGAGTTTTGTAGATATCCAACTACCTAATAATACTCCCAGTAAGCTAGTAGTAATTAATGCTACTGCTGAACCCAAGAAAACTACCCAAGGGGCATGAGATTCTGCACTCATTAATAAGGTGGAAAGTTGGGTTTTATCACCAATTTCTGCGAGAAAAATTGTAATGAAGGTCGTCCCAAAGACCATAAATACAGATTCTTTAGGTTGGGGATGATCCTTAACTATAGTCTGATGTAACTGGCTTTCAGTTTCCGATAATTGGGAAATGCTGACAGGTGGAGTATCAAGTTTCACAGGCGCTAATATTGTCTCTAGGTTGTTTTCATATTCTTTTCATTTTCTCATATTGTTGTCATAAATTGCAACTGGATTTCTCAAAAACCGACAGCTTGATCAAAACGGATTTGTTCTAAACTGCGATCGCTCTGCTTATATACTGCAAACGGTTCATAGTTTAACCAAATATGAAACCCCTCTGGTAAACCTCTCCCCGCACCCCTCCCTGACCCTCCCCTACAAGGGAGGGAAAAGGAGCAGCTTTTATAATTGGAGAGGCTTTGAAGCTTGTTCTTTGTATGATAAAAAAGTCCAGTTTCTAGCCGTTTTGAGTATACTCGTCAAGAGGCAATATCAAGCAAATAGCAGTATTTATTTTTTGCATAAAGACTATTGATGAGAATACGCGCTTAATTAATGATATTAAAAAGTCATCTAAAACAAAATCTCTGATCATAATTTTGAGTGCTAAAATACCAGACATAAAGCGAATTGAAGATGTTCATGTCAGAAATTCTTTTAAATTCTCTATATAATTATTTGTTAAAAAAAGTAAGAAATATGAAAATACAGAGTTTTAAGTTCAGTAACAATAAAGAAAATTGGCACATTGAGGAAGTTAAATTTGAGGATCTAAATTTACTTGTTGGTGGTTCTGGAGTTGGAAAGACAAGAATTTTAAAGGCACTTAATTTAATTTGTGATGTTGCAAAAGGTATAAATCGCAATTTAGATGATTTGGAATGGAGTATTAACTTCTCTCATTTAGGACAAAATTATAGATGGGAATTAAAAAGTTCCTCAACTAAAAACAAAGAAATGTTTCTCAACGTAAATGAATCAGAGCAACCCGAAATTGTGTATGAAAAATTAGTTCGATATGATGATAATTCTGAATTAGAGATACTTCTCCGCACTGACTTATATTCAAAATTCAATAACGAAAAATTACCTAAATTGAAAAGAACTGAAAGTGCAATTACTCTTCTTTCAGAAGAAGATTTAATTATTCCAGTTCGTAAAGCATTTGAGAGATTAATATTTAACTTTGAAACTCGTCAACAATCAATGATTGGACTTGGTTTTAATTTTTCTAAAATACTAGAAATTCAGAATTATAAAGAATTTGTTGCTGATTTTCCGCCAGTCTTAAAGGCTTTTTATTTACAGAAAGTTTTTACAGATGTTTTCAATGAAATTAAAGAACGTTACATTGATGTTTTTCCAGAAGTAAAAGATGTGAGAGTTAGTAGTAAGAGAGATTCATATGGTGATTTTATGCTATTCTTGGAAATTCAAGAAAATGGTTTAGAAGACTGGATTCCTCAAGAGCGAATTTCATCCGGTATGTTTCGTACTTTAATTTTTTTAATTGAAGTAATTACTGCTCCTGAAGAATCCGTGATTTTAATTGATGAATTTGAAAATAGTTTAGGGATTAACTGTATGGCTGAACTAACAGACTTTATCCTTGATAAATCCCCAGATGTACAGTTTATACTTACTAGCCATCATCCATATATTATCAATAATATTCCTTGGAAAACTTGGCAAATAGTTAGTAAATCTGGAAATAAAGTCAAAGTTAGAAAATCTTTAAATATTCCAGAACTTAACACAGCTTCTAGTTTGGATAAGTTTACTCAATTAGTTAATTTACTTGATAGTGAGGAAGTTTCTGAGTGAATCTTTTATTTTTAGTAGAGGGGGGAAAGACAGAACCAAAAGTATATAAAGCATGGTTACAACATTTATTTCCTAGCTTAACTTTTGTTATTAGACCTGAAGATATGACAATAAATACTTGTCGAATTATCGCAGGTGATGGTTATCCAAATATGGTGAGTAAGCCTAAGCAATATCCAGGAGTTTCTCGACTGGAAGCCTGTTTAATTGATATAGAAAAATTCGGTAATGTCAATCATTTTTTTATATGTATTGACTCCGAAGAAAATTCTTATATTGATCGTTTTCATGAAGTTAAATCTAAACTTGATGATCTAAAATCAGGGTACAATATAGATAGCTCAAAAACAGAGATTCATATAATAATTCAGCATTGCTGTATTGAAACATGGGCATTAGGTAATGCAGAAATTGCTAACGAATATAGTTCAATTGGAAGTTCTCCAGTTTTATCGGAGTTTCAGGCATATTACGATATTTTGGTAAATGATCCTGAAGAAATGTCTTCATGTCCACCTGGACATATTTTTAGAACAAAAGCGAAATTTCATGAACGTTATCTCAAAGAATATCTCACAGAATTTGGTTTGTCCTACAGTAAAAAAGATCCAAAAGTTGTAGCGGATAAAAAGTATCTAGATGCGTTAAAAAAGCGATGTGAATCAATGAATCATTTATCTAGCTTGAAATTATTGTTAGATATATGGGATAGCATAGAAACGTTGTAAGCAGTAGCAACATTTAGGTACATAAAGATGAATCTCCCATTGATTACTGCGCTAAAAAACACAATGAGAGAATACCTGTATGAATTAAATCAAAAACCGACAGCTTGATCAAAGCGGATAAGTTCCAAACTGCGATCGCCATAAACCCCCTCAATTTGCTGACGACAGCAATCAATGGCAAAATCGTTCACATCTTCCGGTTCAATTCCATACATCTCTTCAAATGTCTCTGCTACCACCCGACAAAACCGGGGACGGGTGGAGTAGATTTTACATTCCCGCGCACCATGATCATAATTTACGCACCATCCCCCTTCGCCGACCATACTGAGATAAAGTTCTAAATCCGGTGGTGAAAGATACTCTTCTAAATCTGGACGATCTGCTGGTGTTAAGTTACAGCAAGCGCCACACTGAGATATACATTGCCAAGTAGCCATATTTTTAACCTTTTAATCTTCCTGTTATACCCCTGTATAGGGTGATTAGGATATCAATCATGAAACTCTGACAACAAAAGGATTTTACTCCTGACTGCTGACAAAGGGCGCAGACCCTGCGCCCCCACCTCCTGCTATATTCTACTTTTTTATGACTTTTTCTATAATTTTGTGAACTAAATTAAATTTTCGATCCCCTAAACAGATATGATAAGTTGCGGGTTTTACGATTGAATTATTAAATCTTTTTAAACCATTAAAATCATTGGGAGGAAAAAATGGAGATTTTAGCTAACATCAATTGGGAAGTTGTCTTGCAGTTAACTTGCGTGGGACTAATCGTGGTTTCCGGTCCTATAGTAATCTTCCTTCTAGCATTTCGCAACGGCAACCTGTAAATTGGGTCATGGGTAATGGTTTGTATTGTCACCAATTACCCATTTAGGATCATCGGGGTTTAAATCCCCGCTTAAAAAAGTTTTAAATCTTTAATTCTGCACAGAAGTTGATAAAGCCTGAATTGCAGTTTGAATAATTCCTTCATAGATGGGTTGGGACAAATCTATCTGTTCTGCATTGTCGCGGTTGAAACCTAACAGACCAAATTTATCTTCTGGTTGCATAACTAAAACTTTACCTTCAGAATTCTTAACTCTTAATTCCCTACTCACACCATTTTCATAGATTCCACAGGTATATTGACGCTGTTTATATTCAAAACTACCCCGTGATTGATTTGATGAATTAGTGAAAAGTTCAAGAACGTGATTTGGGAGTTTTGCACCGATTAACTCCATTTCAATGGTAGTTTTACCATTAAAGTTATTTTCTCGGAGTTTGTAAGCAATATCCAATCTTGATGGTAAGGGAAAATAGTCACCCCAACGCCATGCTATGCCTTTAATTTCTTGACGCTGATTGTCTATAGTTTGGGATACAGTTAATTTAATGTGACCTTTACCAACTATTTTCTGTTCAATTATTTGAACATTAGGAGTCCAAAAAATTGGATCTGAGTTATCAATACCGCAAGGATGAAGAATATTTAACTGTTGGAAAAGATCCTGATTAATTTCGTAAATATTAACTTGAGTATCTATTTTCAAAAGCGGTTTCAGATGTTGAGGTTCTAAACACTGATTTGCAAATGCAGATAACCGCAATCTAAATTCTGGTAAATTTTCCGTTGGTAAAGAAAATCCTCCCGCAGCTTTGTGTCCTCCAAATTTACCTAATAAATCTCGACAAGTATCTAAAGCTGCAAATACATGAAATTCAGGAATTCCCCGCGCTGAACCCCGAATTATGCTGTCATTTTCGTAAGTTCCAATAAAGACGGGAACACCATAACGTTCTAGTAAGCGGGAAGCAACAATTCCAATGACACCATGATGCCAATTATCTTTAATAACAACTAATACCCGATCTTTTTGTAAAGAGTTTACATATAAATCTTCAACAATAGAAATGGCTTCTTTTTCAATTTCTTCGCACATTTGTTGGCGTTGAGTATTAGTTTGTTCACACTGGATAGCTTTGGCTAGTGCAATAATAAAATCATCAGTTGTGAGTAAATCAATGACAATTTGGGGATCACCAATTCTGCCGATAGCATTAATTCTTGGTCCCAATCGAAAACCAATATCTTCGGGTTTTAAAGATTTGGAATTTTGATTTTTTTCTCCTTCACTAGCTTGAACTCCGGCAATTTGAATTAATGCTTGTATCCCTGGTAAAGTAGATTTTGGTAATATATTTAAACCTCTTTTTACCCAGCGACGATTCACACCCGTTAAAGGGGCTAAATCGGCAATAGTTCCTAAAGTAAATAGGGCTAAAAGGGGTTGTACTAAACCTTTGAGTTCTCCTAATTGCTGTGCTAAACAAACGGCTAAAATATAAGCCACACCCACACCAGCTACACCTCGATAAGGAGAGGATTCAGCTATTAGTTTCGGGTTAAGAATTGCATTAGCTGGGGGTAATATTTGGGGAATATCATGATGATCTGTGATAATAACTTTTAAACCCAATTCTCTGGCTTTGGTAATTGGTTCAACGGCAGAAATTCCGTTATCTACGGTGAGAATTAGTTTCACCCCTTCATCATGAAATTCTTGGACAATCCGGTTATTAATGCCATAACCATCGTGCATTCGACTGGGGATAGCATAATCAACATCAGCACCTAACGCGCGTAAACTGCGGAGTAGTAAAGCAGTGCTAGTCATACCATCTGCATCATAGTCGCCACAGATAGCTATTTTATCTTGATTGGCGATCGCTATTTCCAATAATTCCACACTAGCAGCTAAATCAGGAAATTCTTCCAGAGGAGAAGGTAAATTCAGAGATTCAGGATCTAAAAATATTTTGGCATCTTCTGGGTTTTTCATCCCCCGATTAATTAACAATTGGCTAATAATGGGGGAAATATTCATTAAATTTGCTAATGTTAAACTGGCTTCGGGATTTGTTGCTGCAATTTGCCAACGTTGATTGGGTAAGCGTCTAATTGATTGGTTATTGTTCATTGCCAATTTCCGTCTTTTTCATTGATCATGGTGCGTTATACTGTCGCTAACACAACCTACGTATCTTTTTTAAAATCAAATATTAGTTCTATATTTATAATACGTAATTCAGTATTTTTAATTATTTATTAACAATTCTTACTACAAAACTGATAGTATCTTCATGTAGAATCTGTTTTGATACAAAACTCCAAGTACCAAGTGATTAATCATGAGAAATTGGCAGCAGAAATTATTTGTAGGCTTACTTTGTTGTGCCTTTTTAGTTTTCGGGTGGCAAAATAGAGTATTAGCAGCAGGAATTACTAACAACAATACTCCAATCCTCAAAGCAGAATTAGCCCAATTAGAAGTAACCCAAAATGTCTATGACTATCTATTGCAATATCAACCAGAAACTTATAATGTTCTCACCAAAACATTAGCAGATAGTATTGAAGATGCCAAAGAACCATTAGCAGATGAAGTAGTTAATAATCTTTGGGCTTTATCTCCAAATAATCCCCAAGTAAAATCGAGATCAAATAATGGCAAAGTAGAATATTTGATGTCAACTTGGAAATACACAAGTAACCCAAATACAGATTGGCCAATAGGTGCAAAGAAATTACTACCTTATCAAACTTGGTTTACCGCAGTACCACAAGTAAAAGAATTTTGTCAAAAATATCAACCCATTGATAGCAATATTCCTGATAATATTGAACTTTCTTTGCGGTTACAACAGTATTTAGGATTAATCTTAAATAAATATTCCACTAAAACTCATTTTGTGGAAATGTGGGTAAAAGCCGAAGATTTAACTAGACCATGTATTGATGGAGAAATTAACGATTCTAGTTGTAATCTTTTACCTTTACCTGTTCCTGATAGTAGTCCTGTTGTTAAGGCAATATACACCAATTCCTACACCAATGCCAAAAAAGAATATTATCCTTGGTCTGGTTTAGGTTATACCTATGACTGGGGAAATCCTCTAAAACCGCATCAAGGACCAAGTGAGTTTATTATTAATCCTACTCCAGAAAAACCTGTAGAGGTGGAAGTTGTTTCGGTGACACCGACGCAAGAATATTGCCGGAATCAGATTGTACAATAAGGTTTTTGCACTCTGTGGTTTGGAGGAAATTTATCGAACCACAGAGGCACAGAGGACACAGAGAAAAGAGAATTAATTCATCATAAAAAAACTCACCTTTCTAAGATATCTAAAGTAGAATCTGCACTGCGTCCAAACTCTTCTGGTGCATATTGAAGATGAACTTCCGCACCTGGCCAAATGAATGTTCCTGGGGTAACGGAACGAACTAAATAATGTAAACTGTAAACTCCTGGTTCTAGATGATCTGCATAGGAAATAATCCGATCTTTATAGATTGTTTTATATCCTAATTGCCAATTATCGGCTTTTGCTTGTAATGCTGGTGTCGCTGTTTGAAAACTACCATCTACAGCTTCAAATCCTGCGGGTAATGGGTCTTTTATGACTACATGATCTACAGGATGATCTGTAATTACTTCTAAACCAATATCAAATACTTGTCCAGGTTGTAAGGTTAATGGTTTATCAAAAGCATACATTCCGGTTTTTTGAATAGTTTTCTCTTCATTAACTTTACTAATTTCTCGCGTTACTCGTAAACCGTTAAATCTCCCTGGTTGATTTCCTTGTAAACGATATTTGTAAGCGACTAAATAATGCAATTTACCTCTTCCAGATTTTTGTAACCATAAATCACGTTTACCTTGAGGTAATTGATTCATAGGAATATTCATTTGTAAGCTAGGATTTTGATAGCCATTAAAACTGGTTTCTCCTAATTTCTGATTTGCTAATTTTACCGTAGTTATAAAATTAGGTGGTGTGGGTTGGAGTTGGCTATATGCAACTAAAGCTGTGAGGGCTTGGGCGTTATTATAACTAGATTCCCATGTCCCTTCTCTGCGTAAATTTAGCAGACTTTGCAGTAATTTATCAATAATTTCTGGGTTGGTTTTTTGGTCAATAAATAACCGTAAAGCTTGGGCTTGGGTGACAGTGTTTGAACTCATCCAACTCCAAGTTTTGGGTAAATTCACAACTGCGGTACGTCCAGTTTCATAGATATTCTTTTGGAACTCCAACCGCATGATTTGGGCTTGATTTTGCCATTCAGGAAATTGATATAGATATCTGGCTAATTTGATTTGAGTAACTAGATCAAAATTATCACGTTGTTGATAAATATCTGACAAGAAACTATTGCGTTTATCTCCTAATTGTGCTAAGGCAATTAAGGAATTTAGTTGTAATTGAGATTTACAAAGTTTCTGTTTACAAAAGTCGTATTGTCCAGGATTTGCGAGAACTTTTTGCAGATAAGTTTTCAGATTAGAGATGATTTTACTATCCACTAAATTAGGAAAGTTTTGATTAGCTATAACTAAAGATTCTCCAGCATAAGCAGAAACCAGAGGATCGGATTTTTCTTGTCCTGGAAATGCTGCAAAACCACCATCTGCTATTTGCAATTTTTGTAATTGTGCAATTACTAATTTTGCTTGTTGTTGAGGATTAAATTCGGCAAAGGTTTGATTATATTTTTGGGTGAGAGTTTGCAGATTTGCAGCAATTAATAATTGACTTGCGGCTGGTTCTGCAAATGGTAAATCATTATTTTCTAAAACTTGTTTTGCAGGGGCTTTAATTGCTGGAATTAAGGTACTGGCTAATTGAATATCTAAACCTCCGGCTTCACGAAAGGTATTTTTAGCAATATTCAAGGGAATTTTTACCTGTCTTTCACTTACACCAGTTTCCACAACTTGTTCGGTAATTTCTAAAGGTTTAATTTCCAAGGGGACAGTAAAACCATCAGCAATATTATTTAATTGAGTGGTAAATGTGACTTTACCTTCGCCCAAATTACCCGCTACCATTGGGAAACGATAAGCTTGGGTTGCTGATTCGGCTTTTGGTTGTAATGAGGTGGTTTTGGGGTTATTTTCGGCGAAGTTAAGAGAACCGCTAAGTTCACCGTTAATAGTCAGATTTCCAGTGTTTGTGGTGGTGTTGGTGACGGATAAACCTGCCAAAATGCGATCGCCACTCCGGGCAAATTGTGGCAAAATAGCATTAGTTATTAATGGTTTTGTGGTGATAAATGTTGCGTCACCATTCCCAAACCGCAGATTTCCATCTGTAGCCACAACCATTATCCGCCAAGTTGTTAGATTATCGGGTAATTTAAAGGTGATTTTTGCTTTACCATTTTCATCACTAATCACCGAACCATTGTAATAAGCTAAAGCTTGAAAATCTTCACGAATCCGAGTATTTGCTAAACCATTGGAGAAACCTCCACCATAACCCCAACCTTTGGGTAAACCTGTAGCTAATGGTGCTAATTTAACATCACGACGATTATCACTGAATCGGGTAGAAATTGGTTGTTCTGCATAAACAGTATCTACCAAATTTGGCGGACGATAACCAGTTAATTGTAATACCGCTTCATTCACCACCATGACAGTAAATTGTCCTTTGGTAGCGTTTCCTTGATGATCTTTTAATTCCAGTTCTACATTTGCTTCTTTTCCCGGTTCTAAAGATTTTTCAACTGGGTTAACTTGTACCTTTAAATATTTATCTGTTAGGTTAACTTTAAAAGCTGCAAACCCAATTTTGGCTAAATTTTCTAAACTTCCCGGTTCTACTTGATTAAGTGGTTTACCTTGTCTGACTAATACCGCCTCTACTGCTGCATTAGGTAACATTTCCGGGGTAATTGTAAACTGAATTTGGGGCGCACCTCCTTTAATTTTAACTACTTGTTGATAGAGAGGTTTATCTTTAATCACCGCAAAATATAATTCTCCTTCTGGGTAGGGAGATTGAATTAAAGCTGTAGCTATGTCTCCAGGTTTAAACTCTTTTTTATTTAATTTAACTTCCAATTTATCTTTTTCTTCTCCACCCCAAAATACTTGATTTTCTCCTGTCACCCAAATTTGTAAATCTGTGGCTGTAAGTTCATCTCTACTATTACTGAAATTAGCGCGAATCCGATATGAACCTGATACAGTAGGTTTTAAATTGACTGTTTGGGGAGTATTCCCAGATGTAATATCTGTTTTCCCAACTGTCTGATATTCAACTTGATTTTGTGGAGTTTTGCTACCTTCAACAATTTTGGTGACGCTGCTATATTTCATCTGTTGTAATTCCAGATGTATTCTTTGATTGTCTAAAGCTTTTCCAGTTGCGTCAGTGACAATGAATTCTATAGGAAAATCTTTGCCAGCGTCAGCGACAAAATTCGTTTTTAAACCAATTATTCGGTTACTGGGTAAAGCGGTAAAACTTTGGGAATTAGCAACCGATAAATTAGAAATATCACTAATTTGCACATCTACCCGATAAGTCATGGGGTATGGTAAATCTTTAGCTACAGTTACAGTTTGACTACTTTTCCCATTCGTATCTAATTTAGTGCTAGTTTGCAAAACATCATTCGTCACATTGGGACTTTCTTCTGGCCAAAACCATTGTCTCCCAAAACTAAATTCTTCCCAACCTTTAGGGATAAAATTAGTCTGTTTACGAGTGACAAAATATTTAGCTTCTCCCCCTTCAACTGGTGAACCAAATAAATAATTACTTCCTACCTGCACATCAATTTTGTCATCAATTACTGCAAATTCTTGATTGAGTTTTAAATCAACTTTAAAATTTGGGGGTTTAAATTCTGCTACTCGAAACTCTCCCGAAATTTCTTGTCCCTTGTTACCTTTAGCTTTAATAGTATAAAAGCCTAAAGGCTGATTTTGAGGAATTGGTAACTCTAAAGAAAATGTACTAAATTGGTTAGTTGTTTTTGTTCCTAAATCTGTATTTTGTCCATTAGGACTAACTAAAGTTAATTGATAAACGGAATTTTTGTCTTCCTGAATTTTACCTTTTTCTAAATAATCTGCAAAAGCAGTAAAAGCAGCTTTTTCTCCGGGTTGATATAATTGTCTATCAGAAAAGATAATTCCTCGTGATTCTGGTTTATCAGCTTCCCAACCGGCATCAATTCCATAACCATAAGCACCACTATATTCTTCCGTTCTCGCAAATGCCCAATCTTGATTTTCACTGGCGATTACTAATAATTGTAGTCCGCTAGATTTTAATTTGGGATAACATTGTATTAATTGATTATTCTCAATGATCAAAATTCCCTTTTCATCAGTTTTTCCAGTTGCACAGGGTACAGGTTGAGGACGAGATTTTTCTGCTAATTTTGATTGATAAATTTCAATATTTACCGCTTTAACTGGTGAACCATCACTAAGATGATGAACCCGAATTAAACCCGATTCTGGAAACCATTGAGAAAAGACACCTAAATTAGTTAATTGTACCATGCCATAAGTTGTCGGTTCTTTCCACAATTGCTTACCGTCTTCTTGATATTTATGAGTTCGTGCTTGCACTCCATAAGCTAACATTCCCTGACGATTACCTAATTTTTCTTTCAGAGGAATATTGATAGTTAATGACTGATTTTGTTTACCCCTAATTTTGAAATCTTGCCATTTAGAAGGTTCGGGTAATAAATCATTAGCAGTATTTGTATAAACCAAATCTGTAGGCTTAACAATGCGATAAGCAGCTTGATATTTTGACTCTGGTAAATTAATAGTATCAATATTAATTTGCAAATCTTTATCTGTGAGGAAAATATTTAAATCTGATGGTACAGAAATATTTCCAGCCACATCACCAGTATCATATTTAATTGTTACTGGTTTACCTAAAGTTTGCCCAAATTTATCTTTAAGATTTTTCTCAATATTAATTGTATAAGTAGTAGATGGTTCTAAAGAACAGGGATTAATGCTGACAATTCTATCTTCTTCAGAAACTTGCAATACAGTATCAATATTTTTAGGTACGGGCTTAATTTTAATATTGTCCTTAACGGAATCTGCCAATAAAATGTTATTAAATTCTAACTGAGGACTACCTTTAGTAAATCTCCCATAAGTTCCCCCAGAATCTGGTTCTCCATAGGGTTTAATTCCCACAAATCCTAAAGGTGAATAAGTTGCTAACTTACTAACAAATTCTTTTTGACTGGGTAAATTACCATTAGCAGGAAGAATACCAAGAGAAAAAGTCAACCGATAAGAAGTAGCTTTCTCTAAATTTTGCCCAGGAATAAGATTATAAACCCAATTTCTGACTGAAGGGTCAAATTTTTCAAAAGGATCTAAACTTTCTGGTGTTTCTTCCTTCGCTAATTCCACCTTAAAACCCACACCTTGCGTTTTACCTTCAGGAATTAACTGTAAATGCTTTTGGACAGAATCTAAATCTAATTCTAAATTAGAGGTAAATTGCAACTTTGGTTGTAAACCCATTGGTTCAACTACGGCTTTTTCAATCGGGTTAACTCCTGGTAAATTAGTAATTTGAATAGATTCAGTATTAAAAGTCCAAGCCAAATCTTGACTTAACCGATGATTTTTTAAATCTGCTAAACCCGCTTTAAGAGTAACCTTAACTCGCGTTGCTTTCGGTATAGCTTTATCAGCTTGAAAACCCACCATACGCGGAGTTAAAAAGCGAAATTGTCCCGGTAAAGGAGGCCAAATCGCAAATTTAGTTAATAAACTTTGCTGTTGGGGACTATCAAGACTTTCAACAGGAATTAAAGCTTCCTGAAAGCGAATCCGAATTTGACTGGTAGGTTTTGCATCTCCTAAAGGACTAATTTGTTCTATCCAATCTGGTAACTTTGGCGTAATTAATGACTCAACAGGTGGTAACTTTTCCTTACCTGGTTGAATAGTCATAAAATTACAACCAGTCATTCCAAACACGAGAGTGACAATAAACAGGAACTTAAAGATTTTTCCAATCATCATATTAAATGCAAAAAATATCAACAGCAATTAGCTACAGTGAATAAACCAATCCTAAATAAAATGTAAACAACTCTCCTCCTCTGTGTTCTCTGTGCCTCCGTGGTTCGATTAAAAAACAGGAATGATATATAGATAACTAATGTAACGTAACTATTTCCCAAAAAGCATACAATTCTTAACATTATTATGAATTTACTAACTCATTTCCTCAAAACTCTTACTCTCTGCGTCTTAGCGTCTCTGCGTGAGATAAAATCATATAAATTGCAGATAAACCGCAACTACAAACTGAATAAAATTATTGTCCCTTGCATTTTAATCTATTTATTAATCCGATCATGTCCTTATTTTGCCCCTATTCGTAGTCTAGATATTGCCCAGCATCAATTAGCAATAGAGTTTACAGATCGTAACAATTTACCATTAGGAACTATATTAACCAGTGATCAAGAAAATACCTCAGTTGTCAAATTAAATCAAGTTTCACCACAATTCATCAAAGCAATATTAGCCGCCGAAGATGCTCATTTTTATCAACATGGTGCATTAGATTTAAAAGCAATTTTTCGAGCGATAAAAATAGCAATTGAGAATAAAAAAATTGTTTCCGGTGCTTCCACAATTACCATGCAATTGGCGAGAATGTTGGATAATTCACCGCGAACAATGACTGCAAAATTAAAAGAGGTTTGGTTATCTTGGCGATTAGCTGCGGGAATGACGAAAGATGAAATTCTTGCTGCTTATATTAATCGTTTACCTATGGGGGGAAATATTTATGGTGTAGAAGCTGCGGCGCAAATTTACTTTTCTATTCCTGCTAGTGATTTAAACTTAGCCCAAGCTTCTATTTTAGCAGCAATTCCTAATAATCCCACTTATTTTAATCCTTATCAACATCGAGAAAGATTACAGCAAAGACAGAAATATGTTTTAAATAGAATGGTACAGGAAAAATATATTTCTGATGCAGACGCGCAACTTATATATAAAGAAAAAATAATATTTCAACCTCGTCAACAGGGAATTATTGCTGCACCACATTTTCTATTTTGGTTAGCCAAACAAAACAATACACCTAATCAGGAATCATCACCTATTCGCACGACAATAAATCGCCCTTTACAGCAATTTGTGGAAGCACAAGTACAACAAGTAATTTCCTCTTTAAAGGCTAATAATGTCCATGATGCAGCAGTAGTGATAATTGACAACTCCTCTGGAGAGGTTTTAAGTTATGTTGGTTCGCCTGATTATTTTAATGATGTGAAATTAGGACGAAATGATGGAGTACAAGCTTTACGACAACCTGGTTCTACATTAAAGCCATTTGTGTATGAATTAGCTTTAGAAAAAGGAGTAATTAATCCTCATACGATTTTGCCAGATGTACCTGCCCATTATGCAATTCCGGGAGCGAAATTATATAGTCCCACAGACTATACTAACAGCTTTCTCGGTCCGGTGAGAGTGAGAGTTGCTTTAGCAAATTCTTTAAATGTACCTGCGGTAAAGGTATTAGAAAGAGTGGGTGTAGAAACTTTTTTAAATCGCTTACATGAGTTGGGTTTTGCACATTTAAATCAAGATGCTGAATATTACGGTTTGGGTTTAACTTTGGGTAGTGGTGAGGTGAACTTGTGGGAACTAGCTAGGGCTTATTTAACTATGGCTAACATGGGGAAAATAACACCATTAGTAACTACATTAAACAGTTCCCCAAATTCAAATTCTCAATCTTTAGTTTCCAATTATTGGCAATTAATTATTGATATGTTAAGCGATCGCTATGCCCGATCCACAGCTTTTGGTGTAGACTCAGTGTTAAATTTGCCCTTTCCCGTCGCTGTCAAAACTGGTACATCTTCAAATTATCGTGATACCTGGACAGTTGGCTTTAGTAGTGATTATACTGTGGCTACCTGGGTGGGTAATTTCAACGGTGAACCCATGCGTCAGGTTTCCGGTGTCACAGGGGCTGCACCTTTGTGGAACAGAATCATGTTACATCTGCATGAACGTCAAACACCCGCTAATTTTCCATCTCCAGAGGGCATGGTAAAATTACCAATTTGTGCCATCACAGGGCTAAAACCTACACCTAGCTGTACTTCCGTAGTTCAAGAATATTTCTCTGTGAAAGATAAAATTGCATATCAAAAATCTACGGATTTTCATTTATCACCTGTGTATGATCAATGGTTAGCAAAACAGCCACAATTGCATTTTAATCCTGATAATTTCCGAATTATCTCTCCTCGTAATGGGGATTTATTTCTGCTGTATCCATCTGGAGAGGGACAGCAAAAACTAGAATTTAAAGCTAGTGGAACATTAAATCAGTCTATAGACTGGTGGCTAAATGATCAACATTTATCTACACAATCAACCAATGCGATATTTTGGCATTTACGCCCCGGTAATTGGAAGCTAGAAGCCAGAACTGGTAAGATGCGTGACCAAATAAACTTTCAAGTAAAGTTAGGAAATATCCAACCGAGAAAACAAGGTTTTTCTGTAGCAGATCCTACTAAATTATAGGATGTTATGGATTGATGAATTTTACATAATCACCTCAATCTTTTATCCGGGATTTGATCAATTAAAGTTGATTATGTAAATGTGGTTAAAAGTTTTCAGAAAGTGAAAATAGTCATGAAAAATACACAAGAACGCAAGTCTACTAAAAAGAAACAGTCTTTTTCTCCTGTTGATATTGGGACTCCTAAAGTACCAGTCCGCAAAACTAAAGCGAAAAATCAACAGTCTGAATCACTCAGCGACTGGGAACACGCAAGTTAATTTATGAACTGCTTTTCTTTCCCTGCATCTGTCTAAACTATGATTTGTAGTGATGTTGGTGATAATGATGATTGGCGTTGCTGATTAAGGGTATGAATTTTAGTCTCACGCAAAGGCGCAAAGACGCAAAGGTAAGATTTTTAAAGGTTCAATTTGGAAATTTCATACCTCGATTCAGCAACGCCTGATGATTTAATATGGTGATCATTGAATCAAAGTAATCAAAATAATTATAGTTTAGACAATAATCAAGTAAGGTAGGGTAAGTTAGGGTCAAGAAAAGATGATCAATGAAAAGTATAGATACTCAGAACTGACATCCAAAATCATTGGATGTTCTATGACTGTGCATAAAACATTGGGTAATGGTTTTCAAGAAGTAATTTATCAAAGAGCATTGTTCAGAGGGAACAGGGAACGGGCAACAGGGAACAGGAAAAACTCATGTTTAAAAACATGAGATTGAAATAATGACACTGTTTTTTTCGTGCTACGCATCTTTTAAAAACATCCTTTTTTTGACTGAGCTTTAAACTTGTGCAAATGAGTGTTTCTTATTTGCTCCCTGTTCCCTGTTCCCTGTTCCCTGTTCCCTTCTTTTGTAATTGAAATGCAATTGGCGGGTATTTCTTTTGCAAGAGAATTTGAAATGCCAATTTTTTACAAAAAAGAACAAATAGGAACACGACGAGTAGATTTTTTGGTCGAAGGTGTTATTTCAGTTGAAATAAAAGCAGTAACTAAATTAGAAGACGTTCATTTTGCACAAGCAATTAACTACTTAGAAGCATATAATCTTGAGATTGGGTTACTAATCAATTTCGGTGAAACTAAGTAGGTTGGCGTTGAAAATTGTCGTTATGGCAAGGCAAAAGGCAAGAGGCAAGAGGCAAGAGTGAAGAGGGTTTGGGCGATTTTACGTTTCTTTACACAGTTTGGTTTTATTGTGTTCACCTACTTAGTTTGAACTTTAAAAGACTTACTAATAAGAAATATAAAACGTCTGAACTATGATTCCTATGATTTGGATGATTCTTGTGATTTTTATGATTCTTGTGATTTTTATGATTTTTATGATTTGGATGATTTAGAGTCACACCTGTAAAAATCACATTCAATTGCATCATACAACTTCATCACATAAATCACATAAATCATAGTTTAGACTATGTTACAATTTTGAAAATGGTAGAAAATCAGGGTTATAAAAATGCAAAGTGGCGATCAAAATCTGATTATTTTGATGATTTACATACTGACTGTCTATTGGACATTTAATCGCATGATTGAATCTATAGACAATATAGTAAAAGTTGATTTCCAAAACGGTGCTGTTGATGATCAATTAAAAGAACAAAATCTCCAAGACACCGTGGGTATTTCCTTCAAAACAGGTAATTATGGTTTAGATAAAGTAGAAACTGATCTCAAAGAGTTATCAATGAGTATTGAAAATAAATCAGATAGCATTGCCGTATATGTTGATTGGGATAATAGTTCTTTCGTGGTTGAACATACCAAACAGTCCCGGCGAGTGATTCGCAAATCTCCTGACTTAACCCGCGATTTAGCTATACCCCAAGTCCCGACAATCATTGCTCCTAAAAAGACAATTTCTGAAAATGTCACCGCAGAAGATGTATTTCAAAGAGATAAAGAATCAGGAATATATCAACCAGCTTCTCCCTTAATTAATATTGCTGCCATCAAGAAGAATGATAAGAAGTTATACAAAGACTTTATAGATGGCAAAAAAAATTTGGAATTTTCATTACAACTTGTGCTGCGGATTTCCGAAATGAGAGTCGGTATTGCGCCAGGAATAAATGTTCCTCCAGTGTCAATTATTAATTGTCCTTTTACTATTAAAAAACTCCCTTGGACTTACGCGCTACCCTGGAATAAGAAAAAGTGATTTTCAGGTAGTAGTACAGAGTATGCAATCAAATGTAAAATAGAGAAAGAAGAGAGTAGGCGTAGGCAGTTGCAGATTAGTCATTAAGACTGGTTTGAGGAAAGTCCGGGCTTCCGAAAGACCAGACTTGCTGGATAACGTCCAGTGCGAGCGATCGTGAGGATAGTGCCACAGAAAGATACCGCCAGTCAATTTATTGGTTGGTAAGGGTGCAAAGGTGCGGTAAGAGCGCACCAGCAGCGTCGAGAGGCGTTGGCTCGGTAAACCCCAGTTGGAAGCAAGGCCGGAGGAACTACGGTTGGTCTTTTACCAGTTCCGCTTGAAAAGAGCCGCTAGAGGTGTTTGGTAACAAACATCCCAGATAGATAACTGCCCTCGCAAGAGAACAGAACCCGGCTTACTACCGACTCTCTTTGAAAACGGACTTTGGATTTTATTTTCCATAGTTCGTTTTTTCAATTACTACAGAAAATGAGAGAGACTGAAACATTTTAGCTAATGAAATTTTGAATAGAGCTATTTGACAACTTATGACATAATATATAGCTATAGTTATTAATATGGACAATAAAATGAACACAAGTAATATAAAATCTTTTTCAGTGTATGGTCTTTTTGGAACAGATGATATACACATTCCTTTTGATGAAAATATAAAGATACTAGTTGGTGAAAATGGAATTGGTAAGACTCAAGTTTTAAATCTTTTTTATTATACTTTGACAAGAAATTTTTTTAGACTTGATGAATTCAGTTTTGATGAATTGATTTTAGAATTTAATGACAGAAATCCTATTAAAATAGATAAAGCTAGTGTAAATGAATTGACTAAAGGAATTTATGATAATCCAATAGTTAAGGAATTTATTAATGAGGTTGGTTATTCTCAATTTGAGATGTTAAGAACTAGATTTATACAAGTCAAAGGTAATAGAAGAAAATTAGAAATGGAATTTGAATATAATCCCAAGTTCAGAAAATATCCTATAACTCATCTATTTCGAGTTTTTGAGCAAGCCGAAATGAATAAGGAAAATTTATCAAACCAATTTTTTAGAACCTGTAAAGAGGAAATTGAATCCGGTATTAAAGGTAGTGAGATTATGTATTTTCCAACATACAGACGGGTTGAAGAAGATTTATATAATTTAGGTTACAATGATGAGATTTTGAAGCAAGAAAATACACTTATCCAGTTTGGAATGGATGATGTTAAAAAACGTTTTACTCAAATTGAAAGTAAAATTGATAAACTCTTAAAAGAAGGATTTTCTAAAATCACTTCGGAAATTCTCAGTCAGTTAGTAAAAGGATTTGCTCACACAGACAATAATTTTTTAAATAGAATTAATGAAAATGATATTGAAATTATTTTAGCAAGAGTTGGTAAAGAATTATCTGAAACTGATAAAAATGAAATTAGAAATAGTGTTAAAAATCAATCATTTGGAAATCCATCACTAACTTATATTTTAAAAAAATTAGTAGAAATATATGATAAACAAAAAGAATTAGATGATTTGGTGAAGAAATTTAAAGACATTTGTAATAAATATTTAATCAATAAAAGAGTATTTTATGATGAAAGTGCCATCAAAATATTTATCAAATCAGAAAAAACTGATTCTGAAATTGACTTGAGTAAACTTTCTTCTGGAGAAAAGCAAATTATTTCTACATTTTCCAAAATATACCTTTCTGAAAGTGACAAAAGATTTATTATACTTTTTGATGAACCAGAATTATCATTATCAATGATATGGCAAAAACAATTACTTCCAGATATTATCAATTCAGGAAAATGTGAATTACTTTTAGCAGTAACCCATTCTCCATTTATTTTTGATAATGAACTGGATAAATATGCTATTGGATTAGATCAATATATTCAACCTTCAGAAACGATTATAGCCTAATGTTATACACAGAAATACTCAGACTGAGTCGAGAAAAACCCCAGGTTGCCTATCAAGAATTTATCCTGCATACAACACAAGGTAAAGATGGTTTATTTTGTTTTTTTGAAGGTAAAGATAATGCTTATTATGTGCCAAGAATCAAGCGTTTTATTAAAAATTATCACGCTATCCATTGTGGGGGTAGAGAGAAAGTGTTAGAAGTTTACCGACTTATTACTATTCATAGAGAATATGATAAGTACAAAAAAGCATTTTTCATTGATAGAGATTTTAATGAACCTTTACCACCTCATAACCCACCAATATTTGAAACATCTTGTTATTCAATTGAAAATTTTTATGTTTCAGTAAATGTTTTCAAAGAAATTATCAAAAATGAATGTCATTTATCAGAGGTTAGTGATCCAGATTTTCAAGTTTGTATGACTCTTTTTAAAGATAGACAAGAAGAATTTCATCAAGCTACAATTTTGCTTAATGCTTGGTATGCTTGTTTGGTAGAAATTAGAAATTCTACAGGGAGAGAAATAGGTGTAAATTTATCTGATAATCTTTCTAAAGATTTTGAAAATTTTATTGATTTAACTTTAGAGTCAGTTTCGGCAAATTATGATTTGGAAGAAATCAAACAAAAGTTTCCAAATGCTCCAGAAATTCCAGCAGATATTTTAAATAATAAAATGACTGAATTTACTAATTGTGAACATTATAAGGTTTTCCGAGGAAAATATGAAATATGGTTTGTGTTAGTATTTTTAAGGTTAATTTTAAGAGATTCTTGTAAAAGTAAATTGTTCATTGCAGAAAAATTAAGTTTCACTTTTAATAATGACTATACCAGTCCACATCCTATACTTACCAATGAACAAGCACTTACAGCATTTAATGGCTATGCTGAAACCCCCGAAAGTCTAAATGCTTATCTAATGCAAGTAATAAAACAGGAATAAACGTCAGCTTATCTCTTCTTTTATGTTTTTATTGTATGGTATCATCCGCTAATTCCAGATTCCGCAGCTAGTTGAAGTTATGAAAATGCTGATGTAGTAAGTTTTTGCACAAAAAACAGACTTTTATTTATACCCTATAATTTAATGCTAAGTTAATAGTTATTATCCCTTTTTTCCCAACTTACTCAATGTCCAGCGTTTATCCCCGCCGTCAACGGCAGCTTGAAAGTTTAGTCCAAAAGTTAGGTTTGTCACTAAATGCACCTATTAAATGGGAATTGTTAGATTTAGCACTCACTCATCCCACTGTTTCTGATACTGCCAATTATGAACAGCTAGAATTTGTTGGCGATGCAGTGGTACGCCTAGTGGCTGCCGTAGTATTATGGGAACATTATGCTGATTGTTCAGTCGGTGATTTTGCTGCTATTCGTTCGGTCTTGGTGAGCGATCGCATTCTTTCCCAACTAGCAAGAGAATATGGTTTAGAATTATATTTACTAGTAGCCGGTAGCGCCACCGCTGATCATGTTGGTCAAGAATCACGATTAGCAGACTCCTTTGAAGCCGTTCTAGGGGCGCTGTACCTGAGTACCAACAACCTTAACCTGATTCGTCCTTGGTTAGATTCCCATTTCCAACAACTAACCACAGAAATCCGCCTTGACCCTGCTAGACTCAATTATAAAGCAGCCTTACAAGAATGGACTCAAGCACAATTTAAGGTTCTTCCAGAATATCGAGTTTTAGAAATCAGTCAACCCCACCACAATCATGAACGCTTCTTTGCTGAAGTTTGGCTATATGAAAAAATGCTAGGACAAGGTAAAGGGCGTTCTATTAAAGCCGCTGAACAAGCCGCTGCCAAAGTTGCCTATTTAGCAATTAGCACTCCACCAAAGGATGAGTAATAATATACTTAAGAGGGTAGTAACTTGCGTTTTTACATTCATATAAGTAGGTGAACACAATAAAACCAATCTGTGTAAAGAAAAGTAAAATCGCCCAAACCCTCTTCACTCTTGCCTCTTGCCTTTTGCCTTGCCATAACGACAATTTTCAACGCCAACCTACTTACACAAAATTCTCCAATTTATACCAAATTTTAGGATTACTCTTTTTTGGTGATCATAGTCACTGATGTTTCTTGATTAAAAATTTAAGATTAGGTAGTAAAAATTTATATCTGCCTCATGTTTAGCTCTCAGTGAAGTCCTGTGTTATGTGGTAAAATGTTCTCAGCAGCATTAGACTAACCTGTACAAATTAAAAAATAATTCTAAAACCGTGTTTATACTGTTACCATTTATAATAAAACGTATAAAAAATATACTTATTCCAGGCTGTAGGTAATGAAAAGTGAGAAACAGAATTGATATTAACTCAGACAAAACAGTTCCCCAAGAACATTCGGCGAAACTAATTGACCGAAAATTAGACTATGCTCACCATTATCATGACTGTTACCATGAAGAACAGTTAATCTATCAACACTTAGTAAACTTAGTGCGAAAAGAATCTCCCAACCAAATATTGGACAGATTCCGGGCATTATTTATTGAAAGAGCGAATTATCCTGAACCAGAAATTATCTCAATTTTAGACAAAATTACCGCATCTAAGAACGCATCTGAAGAATTTCAGTTTTTCCTGAATCGGTGTTGCCATATTCTCATCAACTACTGGCACATGAACCCCCTGATACATAGTGCAATTGCCGATTTGATAAGTTTATTTAATGCTATACCTCCTACTTATAAAATTAGCAATTTACGTTGCCGCGAAATCACTCGTTTACGGGAATTAATCAAACAGTTTGTCAGCAGCGAACAGTATTTAATTTTACAGAGATTTACTCAAGTAGTAAATGAGACTCATCCTGTAACTAAGAGGCAAGATAATCAGCCACTGATGACCTTAATTCGTCGTTATCCTTATCTGTATGAACATTGTTTAATGAACGACAACTCTACTATTGAACAAAAAGAAACTGTTAGACATTTTCAATCACAGGTACAAAAAAAATTTGAAATTGATTTATCACAATATGTAACTTATAAAGTGCGGCGAATTCAGATGTTGAAAAACACCTCAACTGCCGAAGCCGATAGAATCTTACGCCCTATAGATAATCCTACATTGTTAACTGACAGTGAGTTATACACCACATTAAAACATTTTATTGGTAAAGTTGAACATGGGAATACATATCATGAATCTGCCCAACAGTTCATAAAATATGGCGGACAAGCGAAAAATTTTCGTAATTTTAAAGATGATTTATATGAATATTTGATATCTTCTGTGGACAAGCAATACGGAAAAAAACAATTCAACCAAAAACTATATAAATATTTACAAGATATTTTACCTCAAGCCAATGAGCAAAAAATTAATGATTTGTTATTGGTAAGAACTTGCAGTAATTTATTAAACTTTTTAGTTGTTAATAACCAATCATCACCACAGCACTTTGTTTTCTTAGATTTAATTAGTAATCAAGGAACAGTCCCGACAATGGGCTTATTATTAAAAATTGTCCTCATTTGTGGAAAAGTTAAACCATATTTAGAAAGGAAATTTGCAATTTTGTTTAATCACTATGAATCTTCCACCACTGATACTGTTGGCTGGTTAGTGGGAACTTTGGAACAATTGAATATTGCTTTTAGTATTAATTTTGGTGGGATTGACTTATCATTCTTTAAGAGATTTTGTTAAAAACAAATCTCTTGAAAAGTTGAGAGATAAGTAGGTTGGCGGTGAAAATTGTCGTTATGGCAAGGCAAAAGGCAAGAGGCAAGAGGCAAGAGGCAAGAGGCAAGAGTGAAGAGGGTTTAGGCGATTTTACATTTCTTTACACAGTTTGGTTTTATTGTGTTCACCTACTTAGTACAATATAGCGGTTCTCGGTTGAGTGAGATACAAGAACCCCACCCCCAACCCCCTCCCCGCAAGCGAGGAGGGGACTAGGATGTATCTGATTCAATTGCATACCGCTATAGCATGAATTTAAGCTTTTGTATACATTAAAAAAGACAGAGATTTTCTCTGTCCTCAAAATATGATGCTTAGAGTTCTAATGGCAAAATTTAGTAGCGATCGCGTCCACCACCACCATATCCACCACGTCCACCACCACCACCACGATCTTCCTTGGGTTTAGCTTTGTTAACTTTTAAGCCCCGTCCCATCCATTCAGCACCGTCAAGTGCTTCAATTGCGGCTGTTTCTTCTGCCTCTGTTCCCATTTCTACAAAGGCAAAACCTCTTTTCCGACCAGTCTCCCGATCAGTAGGTAGTTGGACTCTCTTAACAGTTCCATATTCTGCGAAAACCCCACTCAGGTCATTTTCTGTAACCTCATAGGATAAATTACCAACGTAAATTGACATTGAATGACTCCGAAAATTAAAAAGTTGACTTGTTCCTTAACTACAATATCAGCACTCAGATAAAATCCGCTATAGGACTTAAAAAAGACACAATATGTGTCTGTTTTGATAAAATTATGATTGATTGTGGATGTTAAAACTTAGTAACGGTTCCGTCCACCACCACCATATCCACCTCGTCCACCACCACCACCACGATCTTCTTTGGGTTTAGCTTTGTTAACCTTCAAGCTGCGTCCCATCCATTCAGAACCATCAAGTGCATTAATGGCTGCTTCTTCTTCTGCGTCTGAACTCATTTCTACAAAGCCGAAACCCCTGGCGCGTCCGGTTTCTCGGTCAGTAGGCAGTTGAGCTTTTTTCACAGTTCCATATTCTGAAAATGCCTGCTTGAGGTCTTCTTCTGAGACCTCATAGGACAAATTACCAACGTAAATTGACATTGAATAGCTCCGAAAATTAAAAAGTGGACTTTTAGACTATCAACATGAGGAATGCCTCAACCATATAATACCCGTAATTAAGGTTTATTTTCTAATTTGGCATGGAAATTTTTTCTCCAGTAGCATAACTCTCCAAATCACCGACAGCTAGATTGACAAAATCATCAATAATTGAGGCGGAGATTGATGATGCAGCAAGATTTGTACAGTTAATTATGGTTGTGAATTATTTTAGATATTTGTGGTGAGATATTTGTCGTCAATGTTGGGTTTTGTTGCTACAAGATCAGCCACTGATGATTTAGTTTAAACGGTAGAAGCCTCTCACCTACCCGATAGGGAGGTGATGAGATGAATACAATACGCGCGAGTGAGGAATTGCCCAACGAACAAAATTAAGATAACTTACTCAATCTCACTTTCTAAATCACCAAATACGACTCACGAAGATGTTGGAGAAGGGTGAGATTTTTTGACACTCTCAGGGCTAGAGCCACTGAGATTCTTGGTTCAACGAGTCCACTTAACTTAGACCCCTTGCGGTATTTAAGCCAGAGGTGGTTCTCTCCCCAAGCGTTAACTTCCCCTCAGCGGACAAGGTAGTTGCATTACTGCAAATTTTGATTGAGTTTAAATAAATTCTGTGTCGTCTAGCTCCCATGAAGATTTTACCTATTCCTGGGCAGGAACTAGAACTATGGAATAGAACCCATATTGCCGTTAGGCAGTTAGGTTTTTAGACAGGTTGATTACCGTTCCTGTTGTGAACAGTATAACACTAGAGAACGCAAAAGATAAATTCTCCGATCTTTTTAACTCGCTTATATCTCAGGGCTAAAGCCACTGAGCTTTACGCTTACCGCTAACTTTTGTAATTGGCATCACATAAGATTTTGGTAGTTTTAAATCAGCGAATTCACAGATAGAACTAAAGGCACAAAAACGGCAATGGTTTCCAGGATTTGGGGGAAATATTTGACTAAAGTTGCTATTTTTAGCTTCATATTGTTGTAAATCCTCTTGATGTTGATGGGCAATATTTGCTAACTCAGATTCTAAAGATTTAAACTCACTATTACTAATAGTAATTAATTCCGATTTTTTACAAACTTCCAAATTATAAAAAGATGCAACTGCGGGTTTACCAGGATAAAGATAACGGGCTGCAAGTAAATAAACTAATGCTTGTCTGTGGTCAAAAGCCGATCTACCTGTTTTAAAATCTAAAATATGTAAGGTGCTATCAGACTCAATAAATATACAATCCATAGCGGCATATAACCGAAAGCAGTAATCTTGTTTTTCAATCACAATCGGCTTGGGAAAACCTTCATCACCTGAAGTTAATTCTAGAATCCGCTTACCTAATAATAAAGGGGCATTTTGATATTTTCTTAAAATTTGTAATACCCGATATTTAACTGTTTCATGGGTTTGACTCAATCTCAATAACCTCGCCACTTTTTCCACACCATCAACCTGGGTTAACCAATGAAGATGACGATGAAACTCATACACACCTTTTTGGGCAAGAATGCCAATGCGCTGGGGTGGGGTAGCTGTTGCCAATAAGGCTTTGACTTGGGGTTCATGCTGTCGCGCTTTGATAAATCCTCTTCTCATTTGGCAATGCCAATGTTCCTGTCCCCGGCTGGGGGCAAATAAAGACCAAAGGTGGTAACTAACAAAGGGTCTATCGGGGGTTGACATTGCTCATGTAGAGTGAGAGAAATTACCTTGGGGATACTTGCGGCTTAGTGGCTGTTCCACAGCTTTGCTGGATGTTTCCTAATAGTAAATAGCAATAATAATGCACGGGAGAGAGTGGCAATATGAGTAACCCTAGCAATTCCGGTAAGATAAAGTTTGGTACTGATGGATGGCGCGGAATTATTGCCGATGATTTTACTTTTCCTAATGTACGGAAAGTAACGAGAGCGATCGCTAGTTATCTGGAAACTGCCTATAGTAAAGACAAACCTGTTTTAATTGCCTACGATACGCGGTTTTTAGCAGACGAGTTTGCCCGGACATCTGCCGCAGTTTTGGCGGATTTGGGCTGGAATGTGAAAATTACTGATCGGGATTGTCCCACGCCAGTAATTGCCTACAATGCGCGTCTTCTCAATTCCGCAGGGGCTTTGATGTTTACTGCTAGTCATAATCCTGCACCCTATTGTGGGATTAAATATATTCCCGATTATGCAGGTCCTGCAACTCCAGAAATTACTGATACTATTGTGGCCAATATAGAAACGGCATCGGACGAGTTACCCGGTAGTAACCCATCTGGTTCAATTTCTACTTTTGATCCGAAGCCCGATTATCTAAATTTTATCTACACCTTGTTAGATGTGGAAAAAATTAAAAGTGCGAATTTAAAGGTCAAATATGATGCCCTTTATTCTACCTCACGGGGATATTTAGATGAAGTCTTGCAACACTGTGGTTGTCAATTAGAAAGTTTCCACGATTGGCGGGATGTGCTGTTTGGCGGTGGTATGCCTGAACCCAAAGGGGAACAGTTAGTTGAGTTGGTGGCAGCCGTGAGGGCTGATCATGCGGATTTGGGTTTGGCTACCGATGGTGATAGCGATCGCTTTGGTATTGTTGATGAACAAGGTAATGTCCTCACTCCCAATACAGTGCTGTTAGTTCTAGCACGGCATTTGATTAAAAACAAGGGTAAGAGCGGTGCAATTGTTAGGACTGTGGCAACTACGCATTTATTAGATAATTTTGCTGCTAAGTATGGCTTGCAAATTTATGAAACTGCGGTAGGTTTTAAATACATTGGTGAGAAAATGCGGGAAACCGCCGTTTTGATCGGTGGAGAAGAATCCGGTGGTTTAAGTATCATTGGGCATATTCCCGAAAAAGATGGGGTTTTAGCAGATATGCTAGTAGCTGAGGCGATCGCTTATGAAGGTAAGCCTTTAAGTCAGTTGGTACAAGAAGCTATAGCCGAAGCTGATGGACCTTTGTATAACAATCGCTTGGATTTACACCTCACGGAAGATCACAAAGTCGCAGTGATTGATTCCTACACCCAAAATCCGCCCTCAGAAGTGGCAGGAATTGCGGTGAAAGAGGTGGGCAGGAAAGATGGTATTAAACTGTATTTAGAAGAGGGTAGCTGGGTGTTACTGCGTCCTTCTGGAACAGAACCTTTGGTGAGAGTGTACATGGAAACCAACTCACCGGAAAAACTTAGTCAGATTGCTAAATTCATGGAAGGTGAAATTGCTAAGTTAGGTTAGTTTATAGCAGGGAGCAGGATTCACCGAGTCACCGAGTCAGAAAGAAGAAAAAGTGGAAGTGGAAGTGGAAGTGGAAGTTGAGTAACTGTAATTTTTATTCCCCACTCCCCCACTCCCCCACTCCCCCACTCCCCCTTGTTTTATTACAAAATAATTACAGTGAGGAATACCTCACCTATTTTAGGGGCATACACACCAGAAAATAATTTGCAACTTCTGTTAACAATCTGTTATATTTATTTACATAAGGTTACAAAAAGTAAAAAACGAGGTTCTCGAATGACTATTTTAATTTCTCTATTGGTTGTTGGTTGGGTAGCAGTTTCTGTTATCGGTTCTCTAGCCTACTTTATGGGTGAACAAAGCAAGCCCATTCACGAACGCAACTGGGCTTCTGATAAGTTTGCAGCTTTAGCTAAATCTATTACTGGTGTAGATATGGACTATGCCCAACGCGTACCTGTCTATGCTATTGATGCTTACCACAGCCGTAATTTACCCAGATAGTATTTAGTGGCAATTTGACAAGATGTATATAAAAATAACCCCCAGTCAGAATTCTGCGGGTTTAGATCCCCGACTTTTTCAAAAAGTCGGGGATATGGGAACTACTTAATTAAAATGCTGGACGGTAAACACGATAGTTAATATTGGGGAAAATATTATCCATTGATTCGACTTTTTCCAACCAACCACTATCAACCTTACCAACTTTCACATCTTCATACAGCTTATTAAAACGCATTAAATGCGATCGCGTTCTTCTGACTGCATAGGGAACCATTGTTCCTGTCCGCATAATAAACGCCCAGTCAGAAGATTGTGCTAATAACAACTCTCGCGCAGCTTGGTTAAGTGCTTTTTCCTGTAATTCATCTTCAGCTTCAATTTGGGAAATTTCAATCATCCGTTCCGCAGCTTTGTGCAAATGTGGATAAACCCAAGCATTAGTATCATTCAACCAATATTCATGGAAACCCTTAAAGCCCCAACTCGACTGAGCAGGACGACATACTTGTTGCTGAGGATTAGCCCGTAAATAATCGGCTAAATGGGTCATTTCATAGGTTTTCTGGTCATACCATGACTTCCGAAACAGATAATCAATAAACCAAGGACCCTCATACCACCAATGACCAAATAACTCCGCATCATAGGGAGATACAATAATTGGCGGCCGACCCATGATATTGTGTAAATGCCCAGCTTGCTGCTCACGATTATACATGAAGTTAGCAGCGTGTTCTGCCGCTTTTTCCTTTGCCCAATAAGGATCATATAGAGCTTTATCGGAAAGACCTAAGCCCCGTCCGGTAATTTTATGATACTTAATACCTGTATTTTTGCGCTGACCATTGGGCATAATATAGGGCTTAATATATTCATATTCCGCTTCCCAACCCAAATCTTTATAAAATTCCCGATATTCGGCTGCACCAGGATAACCCACCTCAGAAGACCATACTTGCTGGGAAGATTCATGATCTCGACCAAAAGCTGCTACACCGGGTTCAGTAAAAATCGGGGCATAACTACCGAAGCGAGGACGGGGACGGGCGTATAAAATGCCATGTCCATCAGTGAGGAAATAACGTAAACCAGCATCCGCCAGCATTCGCTCCACACCTTCATAATAGGCACATTCTGGCAACCAAATGCCTCTAGGGGCTTGGCCAAAAGTTTCTTCGTAATGTTCACAAGCTACCTGAATTTGCGCCCATACAGCTTGGGGATACATTTTCATTAATGGTAAGTAGCCGTGAGTCGCACCACAGGTAATAATTTCTAAGTTATTACTATCTTGGAACTGTTTAAATGCTGTAACTAAATCACCCTGATAACGTTCCCATAACTCCCGCGCTTGATTAAATTCAGTTGCATAATGTTCTGCTAAATACCGCAGATGACCATTATGAATATTGCGCTCAGATTCTAGTTCTATAAGCTCTTCTAGTTGTGATAAGTGAGCATCATAGCGTTCTTGCAATAAAGGATCACGAAGCATAGAAATCAAAGGCGGAGTCATACTCATGGTGAGTTTAAAATCAACGCCATCTCGTTTTAAGCCTTCAAATACTTTTAATAAAGGAATGTAAGTTTCAGTAATCGCTTCATACAGCCATTCTTCTTCTAGCACATAATCACTTCCTGGGTGACGAACGAAGGGCAGATGTGCATGAAGTACAAGCGCGACGTAGCCTATAGCCATAATATTTTTTATGTGTGGTATTTGGAGGTTACAGACAAAAAAGTCTGTGTGGGGAAATTAAGAATATTTTAAGACGATATGGGTCATTGGTCATGAATCCTCGGCTAATACTTAATAGAAAAATATTTTGGTCTAGCGCCGCTTCGCGGAAGTTCAACGGGCGCTCATAAACCGCGTCTACACTTACTTGTGAAATTCCTTAGTCCGTTTTAACGGACTTGAGCTATGAGACAGGGAATTCATTCCCTGGCGTATTTGCAAGCTTCCCATATTTGTCTGTTCATGATCAATATAATCATCAATCAAATTCGGAAATAGCCTTTTTTCCTCAATACATAAAATGATTAATTTTGACAGTGCATAAATCCTAAATTACTGATTTTCAGTAAATCAAGGTAGAATATCAAATAAACGTCCTAACTACCAAGATTATGAGCCTGTGCATCAATTCTAACTGCCCAAAGCCACAAAATCCCGATAATATCCTTTTTTGTCAAGCCTGTGGCTCGGAAGTCTTGCTACAACAACGTTATCGGGTACAATGTCAGTTAGGACGGGGTGGCTTTGGTGTGACTTATGAGATTAACGAAGTCAGAACCAATCAGGCTAAAGTTCTCAAAGTCTTGATTAATAACAACCCTAAAGCCGTAGAATTATTTAAACAAGAAGCTGATGTTTTAAGTCAACTCCATCATTCCGGTATTCCTCAAGTAGAATCAGACGCTTATTTTGAATATTATCCCTACAATAGCCAAAATCCAATTCATTGTTTGGTAATGGAAAAAGTTGTGGGAGAAGATTTAGAAAAATATATGCGAAAACGTGGTTTGCGTCCTATTAACCAAACTACAGCTATAGAATGGCTAAAAGATCTAATTATTATTTTAGAACAGGTACATAATAAAGACTTCTTTCATCGAGATATTAAACCACCTAATATTATGTTGCGGTCTGAAAGTGCCGAATTGGTATTAATTGATTTTGGGACTGTGAGGAAGGTAACATCTACAGTATTTAAACAACAAGGTGGTGTCACAGGAATAATTTCCGCAGGTTACACACCCTCGGAACAAATTAATCATAATGCTGTACCTCAATCTGATTTTTTTGCTTTAGGACGGACATTTGTTTATTTACTCACAGGTAAAGAACCACTTGATCCAATCATGTATGATTCCTATAATGAAACATTAAATTGGCGGAATCATGCACCACAAATATCATCTATGTTGGCAGATTTATTAGATGATATGATGCAGCGTTTATATAAAGATCGTCCTCAAAACTCCCATGAGATTTTGCAAAGAATAGCAGCAATAGAAAAAGCTTTACAATCACCAAAACCTCAACCACCAAAACCTCAACCACCAATACCTTCCAATAACCTTAAAACCTTTAGTTTTGAAGTTGTCACCACAGACGCACGGGGAAATATCACCAACCGACGCAACGCAAGCGCGAAATACTTTACAGAAGACTTAGGAAATGGTGTGACGTTGGACATGGTGGAAATCCCAGGGGGAACATTTATCATGGGTTCACCGAAAAGCGAAAAAAATAGATCCTCAAGTGAAAGTCCCCAACACCAAGTTACAGTTCCCAGTTTCTACATGGGAAAATATGAATTGACACAGGCACAGTATCAAGCTATCATAGGAACTAACGCTTCCAACTTCAAAGGCGATAACTGCCCAGTTGAAAGAGTTAGTTGGAATGATGCAGTTGCTTTCTGTGAAAAATTAAGTCAAAAAACAGGCAAAAAATACAGATTACCCAGTGAAGCAGAATGGGAGTATGCTTGTCGTGCCGGAACTACCACACCATTTTATTTTGGTGAAAGTATTACTCCAGATTTGGTAAATTATGATGGTGATTATACCTATGCTTCTGCACCAAAAGGAAAATATCGTCAGCACACTACAGATGTAGGAACTTTTCCCCCTAACTCTTTTGGTTTGTACGATATGCACGGTAATGTCTGGGAATGGTGTCAAGATGACTATAAAGATAATTATATAAATGCGCCTACAGATGGCAGTGCTTTGACAAGTCCAAGCCGGAGCGCAAAGCTGCTGCGCGGTGGTTCGTGGAACGACAGTCCTGGATGTTTCCGTTCTGCTGCTCGCTTCTACATCTCCCTCGACTACAACAACAACGACCACGATATTGGTTTTCGGTTTGTGTGTAGTGGTGCGGCGAGGACTTAGTAGCCCTTTACACTCTTGCTCTTTTGCTCTCTTCTCTTTTTTTCTTTTCCCTTTTTAACCCACCGCAGTTAGGCGGAAAATATTTTTCTACAAAAATCTGGTTTTGGTGTCTGGATTCATTATAGCACAGATTTTTTATTTTGTCTGAATCAGGATGTCCAGGATTTAAGGATTTACAGGATGGAAGAAGGGGTGGGATTTTGAATGTTAGGAAATTCGGTTCATTCAAGATCCCAATATCCCCGACTTCTTCAAGAAGTCGGGGATCTGAAATTTATTTAGTATCAATCCTCACTTTCTCGATATAACTCCTGTAAATCTTGTAATTGGGTTTTTCGAGCAATTCGGCGATATTTTTTACTTTCTAGTTTTGGTTCGTACTGACTTTGACCTTTACCTTTAGATATTAATTTCAGACTTGATTCGGGGTCAGCTTGTTGGTTAGTCTGGTTTTGATGGGCTAAAGCATCATCCAGAAATTCTAAATAATGCTGATATCGTTCCCACTCACCACTAACAGCACAGTCTGGCTCATCTTTGTGTATACAATCACTAAAGCGACAATGGGCAACAGCTAGGCGTTCTCTGGCCTCTGGGAAATAGTGGATTAATTCTTCAGGACTACAATCTAAATCTGGCTGATTAAAACCAGGAGTATCTGCTAATAATCCACCTGTAGGCATTTCAAATAATTCTACATGACGGGTAGTATGGCGACCACGGGCTAATTTACCGGAAACTTCCCCCACCCGCAGGTTGATATCGGGAATCAAACTATTAATCAAGCTGGATTTCCCCACACCAGAAGGACCAGCAATCACTGTAATTTTATCCTGCAAATATGTGGCTATTTGGTCAATGTTAATGCTATTTTGAACGCTAATAAATAAAGGTTGATAACCCCAAGCCAGTAAGCGATCGCTAATTTGCTGTTTTTCTTCTAGAGAGACTAAATCACATTTATTCAAACATAACAGCACATCAACGCCTGTAGATTCAGCCTTAATTAAAAATCTACTCAATTGAATAGGTTCTAAAGGCGGGTCTGCAACTGCAAAAACCAGGAGAATTTGATTGACATTAGCGATCGCTGGGCGATTCAATAGACTATGACGCGGTAAAACCTCACCCACAGCCCCTCGTCCCCCCGCCCAATCTGGTTCTTCCACAATTACGCGATCGCCCACCATCACCTGTTGACCAATCTTTTTTAAGCGCGTTCTTCTTGTACAGAGGAGGATAGGGGAAGAAGGTGACAGGTGACAGGGAACAGGTGACAGCGAAGAAGGGGAAGAAGGTGACAGGTGACAGGGAACAGGTGACAGCGAAGAAGGGGAGGAAGAACTTTCTATTATTTCTGAACTCCTGAACTCCTGAACTCCTGACTGTTCACTGAGCGAAGCCGAAGTGCTGACTCCTTCTACTTCATCCATCTGTACTCGATAAAAATTCGCCTGTACAGCTAACACCGTACCCAATAACTGTTTAGTAGAAATATTTTCCCCTGTCATGCCACAGTAACCGGACGACGGATAACCAGGGAAAAATAGCCAGTACAATCTGTAATTTGTTCCACTTGATAACCAGCCATTGTTAGACTATCAGGAACTTGTTCTATCGGTTCACCCGGATCTAACCAGACTTCCAACAAATCGCCAGGAGGCATCTTTTCCAGAAATAATTTTGTCCGCACAAAATTAATCGGGCAAGGAGTACCACGTAAATCGAGTTGAGCATCAGGGGTGAATACAGAAGACCCAATCATGACTTAAACAAGCCTCCTAAGAATCCTTCTAAACCACCCTTACCAGTTCTGTCTCCCTTAATTTTAGCCAACTTCTCCAGTAGTTCTCGTTCCTCTGGGATGATCTTTGTGGGAATATCAATTAACACCGTCAACAGATGATCACCACGACTCACAGGATTACCCAGACGGGGAACACCACGATTTTCCAATTTCATGATTGTATTCGGTTGAGTTCCAGAGGGAATAATTAACTCCACAGGTCCATCTACCGTATTTACCTCCAATCGGCAACCTAAAATCGCTTGTAAGTAGCTAATTTTAATTTCCGAGTTAACATTAATGCCCTCACGATGAAATTCTTCATCTTCATTGACAAACAAGTAAACGTATAAATCACCTGGAGGACCATTCCGTTGACCCGCATCTCCTTCTTGGGAAATCCGTAGTCTTGTGCCATTGTCCACACCGGCGGGAACATTAATTTTCAGTTTCTTTGTAACCTGATTTGCGCCCTTACCATCACAAGCATTACACTTATCTTCCACCACTGTTCCTGTGCCATCACAAGTGGGACAAGTTGATACTTGAGTAAAGCTACCAAAAGGAGTTCTTGTTACCCGTCTAACTTGACCTGAACCGCTACAGGTGCTACAAGTCCGGGGGCGAGTTCCTGATTTAGCGCCAGAACCAGTACAAACTTCACAGGTTTCTAAATGGGAAATCCGAATTTCCTTTTCTCCACCAAATACCGCTTCCCGAAAATCTAATTTCAGGTCTAAGCGCAGATCATCGCCCCGTACTGGTCCACTCCGCCGTCTTTGCTGGGGTTGTCCACCTGGAGCAAAGCCGCTGAAAATGCTCTCAAAGATATCGGCAAAACCACCCATGTCACCCATATCCTGGAAACCAGGACCAGCCGCAGCCGCGCCAGAAACACCTGCTTCACCAAAGCGGTCATAACGGGCGCGAACTTCTGGTTCAGATAGCACTTCGTAGGCGCGGTTAATTTCCTTAAATCGTTCCTCTGCCCCAGATTCTTTATTTACATCTGGGTGATACTTTCGGGCTAGGCGGCGATAAGCCTGTTTAATCTCTTCTTTCTCGGCGTCACGAGAGACACCCAGGGTTTCATAATAGTCTCGGGCCATATAGCAAGGTTAAAATTTAGAAGGAAGCAGAATTACAGAAAATACTAGCTAATAGGTTCAAGGTAACACTTTAACAAGAATACAGACTTTTAGGAGTGCAAATAGCGGGGATTAGCGTTAGTCATGCTCTTTTTTAATTTTTGTTAATAATTATTATTTTCTTGGCATTAGTGTCCACAATAATGATCATAGGGTATGTTTAAAGTGGTTGCTTAAGCGTCTGGAAAAGAGTAAATCTGTCCTTATTTTTCCTAGACCTGGGTTTTGTCTGGGATTTTTCCGCCGTTCGTAAAGACAAATTACATTAAATCGTTCCTGCTATATTATTGTGCTATTGAAGTGTGGAAAACCCACCTATTGATTATAGGTACTAGCCGTACTATTAAATGTGGAAAACCCAACCTATACTTTTGGCTAGGTATATGGTATGGCTGTGTTAAGCAGATATTTGGCATGGTAAATTTCTAGTACGCTGTGGCGTAAGTGAATGAACCATTCTAAATCCTCCAAAAGCCTATACTGTCTTCATTTTGACTTTTGACTTTTGACTTTTGACTTTTGACTTTTGACTTCCGCCTTGCGGTACTAAGTAGGTGAACACAATAAAACCAAACTGTGTAAGTGTAAAGAAGCGTAAAATCGCCCAAACCCTCTTCACTCTTGCCTTTTGCCTCTTGCCTTTTGCCTTGCCATAACGACAATTTTCAATGCCAACCTACTTAGTCTATGGTCTCATAATCAACTTGTGAGTTATTTTCTTCATCTAAATCAACGTTGAATTGTGGTATTTGTGTATTGGGTAAGGAAGAATGATATTCTTCTGTGAGATTGATTTGCGTGACATCTTCTGATTTAGAATGTTCCTCACTAGCCTGGTTGTAAACATCTGTACCAATAGCAAAGATAGTTTGTTGGAAATCCTCTAAAAGTGTTTTAAACTTCCCTGGGGACAGATTGGAGTTGTTCATTGCGGCTTGTAGTTGTTCAACTTTCTGATTAGCCACAGCCATCAATTGCTCACTGACCAAATCGGGATTATCCCGTAATGTTGAATTATAGGTGAACAAAAGATTATTAGCTTGGTTTTTGAGTGCTACCAGTTCTTTACGTCTTTGATCTTCCTCGGCGAATAATTCAGCTTGTTTCCGCATTTGCTCAATTTCGTTGTTGCTTAAACCGCCTGTACTTGTAATGCGGATGCTCTGTTCTCTACCTGTACCTTTATCTTGCGCCGCAACTTTGAGGATGCCATTCACATCAATTTCAAAAGCGACTTCAATTTGGGGAACGCCGCGAGGCGCAGGGGGAATGCCACTGAGGAGAAATTTGCCCAGACTTTTGTTATCTTTAGCCATAGCGCGTTCTCCTTGGAGGACATGAACTTCTACGGAGTTTTGACCATCAACGGCTGTAGAAAATATTTGAGCTTTGCTGGTGGGTATGGTGGTATTTCGGTCAATAATTTTGGTGAATACTTCTCCTAGTGTTTCAATCCCTAAAGATAAAGGTGTGACATCTAAAAGTAACAGGGTGTCTAATTCCCCTGCCAAAACCCCAGCTTGGATAGCTGCACCCAAGGCTACGGCTTCATCAGGGTTGACGGAATGATCCGGGGTTTTACCATTGAAAAATTTAATCAGGGCGTTTTGAACGGCAGGAATGCGGGTAGAACCCCCGACTAGAATAATCTTATCTATATTTTGTGGTTTGACTTCTGCATCTTTGAGAGCTTGCATTATGGGGGCGATTGTCCCCTCGATTAAACTCCCTGTGAGTTCTTCAAATTGGGACCGGCTGAGTTCCATTTCCAGATGTTTGGGTCCGCTGGCATCAGCCGTGATAAATGGCAGGTTAATGGAGGTAACAACCAGGCTGGATAGTTCCACTTTGGCTTTTTCCGCGGCTTCTCGCAGGCGTTGGAGTGCCATTTTGTCTTGGGTAATGTCTATCTTCTCTTCTGCCAGGAATCGCTCCACCATCCAGCAGACAATGGCATTATCAAAGTCGTCTCCGCCGAGATGATTATTACCACAGGTGGCTTTAACTTCAAAAACTCCATCTCCTAGTTGGAGGATAGATACGTCAAATGTGCCTCCGCCTAAGTCAAATACTAGGATTAATTGTTCTTGATCTTGTTTGTCTAAACCGAAGGCTAGGGCGGCGGCGGTGGGTTCGTTGATAATTCTTAATACTTCTAGCCCAGCAATAGTACCTGCATCTTTTGTGGCTTGTCTTTGAGCATCTGTAAAATATGCTGGTACGGTAATTATGGCTTTTGTTACTTCGTCCCCCAGGAAATTTTCCGCGTCTTGCTTGAGTTTTTTCAAGACCATAGCGGATATTTCTTGGGGTGTGTAGTTTTGGGCGCGAATTTGGACATCAACGGTGTTATCCCTGCCTTTGATACAATTATAAGGGACACGACCGCGCTCTAATTCTGTGTCTTCCCAACGACGACCGATAAATCTCTTGATACTGTAGACTGTGTTTTCGGCATTGGTTACAGCCTGTCGCTTGGCTAGTTGTCCGACTAGGCGATCGTTAGCTTTACCAAAGGCTACGATACTAGGGGTAGTACGTCCACCTTCGGAGTTGGCAATTACTTTTGGTTGCCCAGCTTCCAAAACAGCGACACAACTATTTGTAGTCCCTAAGTCAATCCCAATAACTTTTCCCATACTTGAATTATTTTTAGTAAGATGCTCTACCGTAATTACTCACAAGTGGTTGTGTCTTAGCTACAGGCAATGAATTTATGCAACCTTTATTTAAAACACATTATAAGCGATCGCTTACACAGATGCTACCGATTTAAAAAATACCCAAAAATTTCTTGTGGTGCGGGACGAATTGCCCGCTAACCATCAAGGACGGGCAGGATGCCCATCCCACAAAATTGGGTAATTTATTTTTTGGTGTTCCCTAGAAGATGTGGCATCAACTTCGGTGTAACCTCTATCACATCCAATTATTTTACCATCGGTCTTTTTTCCAGCTTTTTGGATATCAGTTGTGTAGTGTATTTCCCATCTGCTATTACGCTTAATTAGCCTTAGCTGACACTTTATTGGTAAAGTCGTTGGTAACTTGAGAGTTTTACATGGAGTTAATCCTCCAAAACGCAACCACACCACACCTTTGTCGTCCATCTTAGTATCATAAGCCTTCACAATAATTTGGTTACAAACTTTTGTGTGACCTCGATACCAAAACTTTCTATACTGCAAACGGTTCATAGTTTAACCAAATATGAAACCCCTCTGGTAAACCTCTCCCCGTTGCGGGGAGAGGCTTTGAACCTTGTTCTTTGTATGATAAAAAAGTCCAGTTTCATGGACTTGGTTTGCTACGTCTTTTACTATTATACCCCCATTGACTCATATTGACTACTATTTGTTTCATGAATATTTTGCTCTTCGGCTATTTTTTTCTTGTAAGCCCGAAGAAAGTAAAGTTTGGAGGAAAAGCAGTGCATGATAGCCATAAAATCCTGCATCAACTCTTCGCGCGGCGATAGCTTGGCATTGTTCACCACAACAATTTTGCAGCCGTGAAGGTTGCAAAACCACTCAACGAACTCAAAACCAAATCTGCATAACCTGTCCTTATGTCCCACGACAATTTCAGAGATTTGATTCTGGGCAACTTGAGTCATTAATTTAAGAAAGTTTTTCCGCTTCCAGTTCATGCCACTAGCAACATCCTTGACGACTCGACATCCTGGGTAAGTTTTGCCTAAAAATTCTATTTGTGTGTCAAGGTCTAACAACTGGGTTTTTGTGCTGACACGGGCGTAAAGAACCCGC
>NZ_LJOU01000047.1:0-44202 GCF_001672085.1 Anabaena sp. AL93
TCAAAAATCCCCGAAAAGGACAAGGGGGTTATGTGGTGAATGTTGGATTTAGAGTCGAAGGAAAACAACCGACATCTGGGAGTAAAGGCAAGACGAGCAAAATCAGAACCGTAAATACAGAGAAAGTACTGAATACCCTCAAAGGTCATGAGAGTTATGTCAGGAGTGTGGGATTTAGCCCCGACGGCAAACAACTGGTTTCTGGGAGTTCAGACAGGACGATCAAAATCTGGGACGTGACCACAGGGAAAGTCCTGAATACCCTCAAAGGTCATGAGAGTGAGGTCTGGAGTGTGAGATTTAGCCCCGACGGACAACAACTGGCTTCTGGGAGTAATGACAAGACGATCAAAATCTGGGACGTGACCACAGGGAAAGTCCTGAATACCCTGAACGGTCATGAGAGTGAGGTCATTAGTGTGGGATTTAGCCCCGACGGCAAAAAACTGGCTTCTGGGAGTAAAGACAAGACGATCAAAATCTGGAACGTGACCACAGGGAAACTCCTGAATACCCTCAAAGGTCATGAGAGTGAGGTCAGGAGTGTGGGATTTAGCCCCGACGGCAAAAAACTGGCTTCTGGGAGTAAAGACAAGACGATCAAAATCTGGGACGTGACCACAGGGAAAGTCCTGAATACCCTCAAAGGTCATGAGAGTGAGGTCTGGAGTGTGAGATTTAGCCCCGACGGACAACAACTGGCTTCTGGGAGTAATGACAAGACGATCAAAATCTGGAACGTGACCACAGGGAAAGTCCTGAATACGCTCAAAGGTCATGAGAGTGAGGTCAATAGTGTGGGATTTAGCCCCGACGGCAAACAACTGGTTTCTGGGAGTTCAGACAGCACGATCAAAATCTGGGACGTAACCACAGGGGAAGTCCTGAATACCCTGAAAGGTCATGAGAATTGGGTCAGGAGTGTGGGATTTAGCCCCGACGGACAACAACTGGCTTCTGGGAGTGATGACAACACCATCAAAATCTGGGACGTAACCACAGGGAAAGTCCTGAAGACCCTTCCTTCGGAACGCTACGCTAACAAAGGTCATGAGAGTGGGGTCAATAGTGTGGAATTTAGCCCCGACGGCAAACAAATACTGGCTTTTGGGAGTGCTGACATGACGATCAAAATCTGGGACGTGACCACAGGGAAAGTCCTGAAAGATTATGAGGATGTGGTCACTAGTGTGGGATTTAGCCCCGACGGACAACAACTGGCTTCTGGGAGTGGTGACAACACCATCAAAATCTGGAACGTGACCACAGGGAAAGTCCTGAATACCCTAAAAGGTCATAAGGGTTATGTCAGGAGTGTGGGATTTAGCCCCGACGGCAAACAAATACTGGCTTCTGGGAGTGATGACGACACGATCAAAATCTGGGACGTAACCACAGGGAAAGTCCTCAATACTCTCAAAGGTCATGAGAGTGGGGTCAATAGTGTGGAATTTAGCCCCGACGGCGAAAAACTGGCTTCTGGGAGTGGTGATAACACCATCAAAATCTGGGATGTGACTACAGGGAAAGTCCTCAATACCCTGAAAGGTCATGATAGTTCGAGCGTCCTAAGTGGGGTCAATAGTGTGGAATTTAGCCCCGACGGCAAACAACTGGTTTCTGGGAGTGGTGACAAGACGATCAAAATCTGGGACGTAACCACAGGGAAAGTCCTGAATACCCTGAAAGGTCATGAGGGTTGGGTCAATAGTGTGGGATTTAGCCCGGACGGACAACAACTGGCTTCTGGGAGTAATGACAACACCATCAAAATCTGGGACGTAACCACAGGGAAAGTCCTGAATACCCTGAAAGGTCATGAGGGTTGGGTCAATAGTGTGGGATTTAGCCCCGACGGCAAACAACTAGCTTCTGGGAGTGAAGACAAGACGATCATTTTATGGGATTTGGATTTAGATAATTTAGTCACCAGTGGTTGCAATTTGCTGAATAATTATTTGATTGGTAATCCTCAAGTGTTGGCAGAATTAAAAGATTGCCAAACTCCATCTCGGTTATTATTAGCAGCAACGGTGTTAGTTATCCAAGGTGAGAACTTAGCAGAAAATGATGATATAAATGGGGCTTTGGCTAATTTCCGTCAAGCCAAAGAATGGGATAAAAATTTACAATTTGACCCCCAAGCAAAAGCACAGGAGTTTGCTAAAAAAGGTCAGGTTAAATGAGTAAAATTTGTCTGAATCAGGATTTACAGGATTATGGGATTTTCAGGATTTATTTTTTGGTTTGAGTTGGGATTTTTTGGATTTTAAGGATGTGGAGGATTTATATGAAGTTGGATGAGATAACATATAGGGTTAATGGTTGTGCGATGAAGGTACATGATAAGTAGGTTAGCATTGAAAATCGTCGTTATGGCAAGGCAACAGGCAAGAGGCAAGAGGCAAGAGTGAAGAGGGTTTGGGCGATTTTACTTTTCTTTACACAGATTGGTTTTATTGTGTTCACCTACTTACTCTGGGTAATGGTTTTCAGGAGGTTATTTATCAAAGATGTTTGGAAATTGAGTTGAAAAGGGCGGGTTTGAATTTTGGTCGGGAGGTGGAACAAGTTATTTATTATGATGGCATTGATGTGGGTACGCGCAGGGCAGATTTTCTGGTGGAAGACCAGGTTATTGTGGAGTTGAAGGCGCTGATCAATTTGGAGGATGTGCATTTATCACAGGTGAAAAATTATGTTGTCGCTTATGATTTCCCTGTGGGGTTGCTGATTAATTTTGGTGCTGTTAGTCTTCAGTTTAAAAAGGTATTTAATCCTAAATATAAAGGTGTTTTTGTCTGAATCAGGATTTTCGGGATTATGGGATTTTCAGGATTTTTTTGTCTGAATCAGGATTTTCAGGATTAAAGGATGTACAGGATTTATTTAATTCATCCGTCTTTATCTGCGTTTATCAGCGTTTATCAGCGTTTAATAAATCCAAAAATCTGATTCTATGCAGCTACATCTTAATTTGGTATAAGGAATACTGAAGACTAAGCGACAATAGATAGTAAACAAGGAAAAAAGATGTCAGAAAATCTTAAAAGTAAAACTATCACACAAGGGGTACAGCGATCGCCTAATCGTGCCATGCTGCGGGCTGTCGGTTTCCAAGATGAAGATTTTAACAAAGCCATAGTCGGTATAGCCAACGGTTACAGCACCATCACCCCTTGTAACATGGGGATTAACGAACTGGCACAAAGGGCGCAAACTGCTGTAAAAGCCGCCGGTGCCATGCCCCAAATTTTCGGCACAATTACTGTCAGTGACGGGATTTCCATGGGAACAGAAGGGATGAAATACTCCCTAGTATCACGGGAAGTCATCGCTGATTCCATTGAAACAGCCTGTAGCGCCCAAAGTATGGACGGTGTATTAGCAATTGGTGGTTGTGATAAAAATATGCCTGGGGCAATGTTAGCAATGGCGCGGATGAATATCCCTGCTATCTTTGTCTATGGTGGAACAATCAAACCCGGACATTATGAGGGTAAAGATTTAACCGTTGTCAGTTCCTTTGAAGCCGTTGGCCAATACAGTGCCGGCAAAATTGACGAAAATGAACTGTTAGCAGTTGAACGCGGCGCTTGTCCCGGTGCAGGGTCATGTGGAGGGATGTTTACAGCCAATACCATGTCTTCAGCATTTGAAGCAATGGGCATGAGTTTACCCTATTCCTCAACTATGGCCGCAGAAGACCCAGAAAAAGCCGACAGTACGGAACAATCAGCCGTTGTCCTCGTTGAAGCTATTCGCAAGCAGATATTACCTCGGCAAATCATCACCCGTAAATCCATAGAAAACGCCATTTCTGTAATTATGGCGGTAGGTGGTTCAACCAATGCAGTATTACATTTTTTAGCGATCGCCCGCGCTGCTGGTGTAGAATTAACCATAGACGACTTTGAAACCATCCGCGGTCGAGTTCCCGTCATTTGTGATTTAAAACCCAGTGGTAAATATGTCGCCACAGACTTACACAAAGCCGGCGGAATTCCCCAAGTCATGAAAATGCTTCTAGTCCATGACTTACTGCATGGAGACTGTATCACCATTTCCGGGCAAACCGTCGCCGAAGTTTTAGCAGATATCCCCGCCGAACCACGCCCAGACCAAGACGTAATTCGTCCCTGGAATAACCCCATGTATGCCCAGGGACACCTAGCCATTCTCAAAGGCAACCTCGCCACAGAAGGGGCAGTAGCAAAAATTACCGGAGTCAAAAAGCCAGTTATTACAGGACCCGCCAGGGTATTTGAATCAGAAGAATCCTGTTTAGATGCCATCCTCGCTGGAAAAATCACAGCCGGTGATGTCATTGTGATCCGTTACGAAGGACCAAAAGGTGGACCCGGCATGAGAGAAATGTTAGCCCCTACCTCCGCCATTATTGGTGCTGGTTTAGGAGACTCCGTAGGCTTAATTACCGACGGACGTTTCTCCGGTGGTACTTACGGCATGGTAGTCGGCCACGTTGCCCCAGAAGCGGCTGTAGGTGGTGCGATCGCCCTAGTAGCAGAAGGTGATAGCATTACCATAGATGCCCATAATCGTCTATTACAACTGAATATATCAGATGCAGAATTAGCCATCCGTCGCGCAAATTGGCAACCACTTCCACCCAGATATACCAAAGGCGTACTTGCCAAATATGCCAAATTGGTATCCTCCAGCAGTGTAGGTGCAGTCACAGATTTGGACTTATTTGCTAACTAGCAGCAATAAGTAATTGGACAAAAATATTTACAGTCATTGCGAGCGAAGGGAAGCAATCACAACCCTTGGAATTGCTTCATTTCACTTCGTTCCATATAGCTAACGCCACGCTGCGCTAACGCAATGACATTGTGTAATTAATTCTGTCTCACTACTTACCTTGTACACTTTCTGTAGTTGGGTTAAGCGACAGCGCAACCCAACGCATTTGTTGGGTTTCATGCTGATTGCTCCGTGAACGTTTACCAGAGAAATTGATTTATACATTAAAAAAATTTTAAATATCCTCTTAGTTTAGTCGCATTAATACTTTGACAATCCAAAAACAAAAATACATCACATCAACCACAAATACTTAAGTAGGTTAGCATTGAAAATCGTCGTTATGGCAAGGCAAGAGGCAAAAGGCAAGAGTGAAGAGGGTTTAGGCGATTTTACTTTTCTTTACACAGATTGGTTTTATTGTGTTCACCTACTTATAGATAACTAACTATACTAAACACGGTTGAGACATGGACTTTTACAAAATTACGAAAAACCTAGATTTGTAGGGGTAAAGCAAAAGCTTAATGGTGTCAACTTAAGCTACAGATGTCTTATTTGTTGGCTTCCACACCCACCCAGAAATGGATTTCCGGGCTAATAGCGAAAGTAAACTTTAGTTTAAGTAGGTGAGCGTTGAAAATTGTCGTTATGGCAAGGCAAAAGGCAAGAGGCAAGAGGCAAGAGTGAAAAGGGTTTGGGCGATTTTACATTTCTTTACACAGTTTGGTTTTATTGTGTTCACCTACTTACTCAAAAATTTCCGGGTTATTTAGTCATCTTCAGACAACTTCTGCTATTAGACTGGGAATTCATTCCCAGGCGGGCTACAGGTTTTACGTTAAGTTGACACCAATGAAGCTCTTGCTTTACCCCTACCCACAGAATCAAATTATTAAGCCGTGTTGAGTATATCGAACTCTTTCTAGATATACATGGATATAGAAAGATGACTTTTTATTTTTTACCATCTGTCCAATGTTTCAACTACCATCCTAATTATGACCACTACTGTAAGCATATAAACCCTGCCGTTGCTGTATTTGCACAAACTCAAATTAAGCCTGCTATAACGCCTGGAGTTAAAGAGTTTACCGATACAGTAGAGATTCCGCGAGTGATAGATTCAAATAAGCTATACTCGGATAAAATCTCTAACAAACCACTCAATAAAGAAGAAACAAATAGTAAAAATCAGGAAGTTACTCAAGAAGTTCCTAAAACCGCAGCAGTCTCGCCAGTTAATGAGTCTGCCCCTTCTCCCCCCAACCCATCCCCCCAACCCATCCCCCCCATTGATCCTAAAAATATTGCTGCTCAATGGGGTGTTTTGCCTGTTGCAATTGAAGTAGATGGACGTATGGTTGTTAAAAGTACATTGATAAGGGGAACTGAGGATGGTTCTCAGGCAATTCAATTTGATGATTGGCTTGTTCCCTATGATTCAATGATCAAGGCGTTAAATATTCGGGTGACTAATTTGCCTAATGGTCAGGTACAGTTACGATCACGCACAGTTATCTTCAATCTTGATCTTAGCCGCCTCAAACTCGACCCCGAAATTGGTGCTGTGTTGTCTATACGGGATGTTAAAGACTGGTTTGGTATTACTCCAGAATTTGACATTAATAATTATGGCATCCAAATTAAATATCCTGCCACAAACCAATCTGACCCCACCAAAGTCCCCGTTGAACCGCCCATTGACTTCACGAATATCCCCCATCTTTCCGCGCCTCGATTCACTGTCACCACCATAAATAAACAAGAAACAACCGAAAATTCCCCTTCTCGTGGTAGTCAGAACCGAACATTTACCAGTAGTGGTAGCTTGCTAGGAGGATCATGGCTTCTTACTCTCAATCAAACACGAACCCAAGACAAAAATAAAAATGAAACCATTTTGAGATTAGGTTCAGCCAGCTATACTCTCAACAAAAGCTCCACCGATTTATTTATAGGCTCACAACAGCCCTTTTGGCGTAGCACTAGCCCCAAACCTTTTTGGGGTGTAACTGCCGTCAAACGCTGGGGATTTACCATGCCCCTGGGGAACGGTGGAAACGCAAATACTCGTGTCCGGCCAACCAGTTTCGGTCAAACGGTGAGAGGTCAAGCCGCTCCAGGAACTTTAGTACAATTACTTTCTAGGTATAATCAGCAGCTTTTTGCCGAGGTTTTAGTGGATGAATCAGGAAAATACAGCTTTAACGATGTCACCCTTTCTGAGGTGCGATTACTGTTATATCCCCAAGGAAAACTGACATCTAAACCCGAAGAAAGGATTGTCAATCTCCCAATTATCCCTGGACAGTCGCCTTCCCAGACTTCTTCTCTAATGGTATCAGCCGGGACACGACGCAATAATTTTACTAATAACAAACAGTTTTTAGGAACTTTCAGTGATTTGTCTTTAGCTGCCAGCTATCGTTATGGGGTATCCCAAGAACTGACATTGGGAGCGATCGCTAGTTATGACAATGGTTTTTCCGCCTCAACAGAGTTGTTGTTTCAACCCGAAAATACTCCCCTACAAATTACAGCTTCGGCTTTAACTCCAACTCTGAACACAGATTGGGACTTTAATGCTAATATTCAGTATAATCCCACTCCTAAAATCAAAGCCAATTTAGCTACAGATTTACAACGCAGTAGTTTGAATATTAGTGGAACTATTTTACCCCGTCTATCGCTATTTAGTAATTTTAACTATGACTACACTGCTAGTTCGCCATTTAGGTACAACATTGGCGCGCGAACTAATATATTAGTCCGGAAAATTTCTGCTTCCCTAACTCTACAATGGAATAGTGTAAGCAAACTAAAATGGGATTTAACTGGCAAAATAGGTAATCTTGAACTCCAACATTCTCGTAGTAATTTTCTTACCAAAACTAACCTCACTTACAATCTCTTAGGTAACTCTAGATTAAAAGCAGGCAATTCCTATAATTCTCTGGGTTTGAGTTATCAAACTCTTGCATCACCTGGTTCTAGCAACTCTAAAGGGGACTCTTTACTAACTCTCAATTGGCGTTTTCAGCCAGATAAATCTAAATTGCAGGTAGAATTAGGTTATATTATTGGCTCAAATGGGTCGGGATTTATGACTAATTTCTCCCACGAAATCTTTTCCGGTTTATTTTTGCAAGCTAATTATAGTAATGTTGGTTTGGGGTCTAATAGTGGTAGATTTGAACTTTCACTATCAACTAATTTTGACTTCAAACGTGGTGTTTACCTAAAAGATTCTTCTCCACCTATAGGCGACATTTTTAGTGGTATTCTACTTAAACCATTTTTAGATAAAAATAATAACGGTACTAGAGAGCCAACAGAGCCTTTAATTGTCAAAAAATTCGACTCACTCTTGATTCTCAATAACAAGCCTATTTCCCAATATCCATCAGAAGTTACTGATAATGAGATTGTTGTACCCATTGACCCAGGACTTTATCGCCTTGACTTAGATCCTTCTAGCTATCCTCTAGATTGGTATCCTACTAAAAATACTGCTGTAGGGATTGAAGTTACAGGGGGAGGTTTTACAGAAGTCCTGATTCCCTTTGCTAGATCCTATACGATATCAGGAACTGCAACTGATTCTCAAGGAAAAGTTATGTCTGGTGCCAAGGTTGAAGCTGTGTCTTCTACCTCTAGTCACAGAGTCTTTTCTATTACTAGTGCGGACGGTATCTATTATCTAGAGGGATTAATAGACCCTAATTATAATCTTTTCATTAATAATATCCCCGCAGCACCGAAAACAATAGATCTAAGCCAATCCTCCGAACCATATCAACAGCTAAATTTGAGACTTAAACCGTAATATAACTGAGTTAGACATAAAAGAAAAAGTATTGATCTAAAATAGATAATAGTGTATTTTATTAACAATACCTTGTCCATTTTTTGTAGGTCGGGTTAAACGACAGCGCAACCCGACGCATTTGTTGGGTTATGGCTAATGCCACACTTCGTGAACGTACCTCAGTCCAACCTTGTATCTTAGAGGATGTTTTAAAAGTTTTCAAGGTATAAATTAACCCCTCTCCAAACCTCTCCCCGCTTCGGGGAGAGGCCTTGAAACCCCCCTTCCCAGCCTTCGGCACGCTGCGCTAACGTAGGGAAGGGGGGCAGGGGGGTTAGGTTTTTGGAGATTATTGGTTTTATTTAATACTTTTCAAACACCCTCTTAGAAGTATGTTAGAAGAAGTGGTAGAGCGTCCCAACCTGGGTCAGAAAAGATGGTAGAGACGTTACATGGAACATCTCTACTACAGGGGGTCAAGGTCAAGGATCTTTAATCTCTGGAGATGTCTATTGAACAGTTAAATCTGTTTGCTTGTTAATAGTATGTTTAGAGACAACTAATGTACTTTTACCGTGTTTAAAGTAACTCTGCCCGTACAGGGTGGAAAAACGCCAGAATGTCTAAAATCCCAAAAAAGTTTTCCACATACCGTGAGGTTTTATGAGTAACGTTAAACAGACCGTTTATCTGATTACAGATCGTCAACGGGACGGATTGATTGGCTATCTGCAAAATTGTCCTTACAAAGAAGTTGCAGGAGCAATTCAATTTCTAACTAGCGCCCCTAGTGCTGTTTTAAATGTAGATGTTCCAGAAGACCAGTCTGCTCCCAATAACGGAGAATCAGCGACTCCTGCTGCAAGTCTTGAGTTAACATCTGTCGCTTAGAGTAAGCCACAAAATATACTCAAAACGGCTTGATTGTTTGATTCTAAACGTAGGGGTAAAGCAAAAGCTTAATGGTGTCAACTTAAGCTCAAATCCCCACCACATCTCGTTCCTAGTCTCTGACTAGGAATGCAGTTAATGAGGCTCTGCCTCTAATATCATTGAAGGCAGAGCCTTCTAGAATTCATTCCCAGTCAGAGACTGGGAATGAGATGACTTGAGTTCTTTGCGGGATAGATGTTTTACGTTAAGTTGACACCAATGAAGCTCTTGCTTTACCGCTACACATCTGGGTTCTTTGTCATTTGGCAAAAGTTTAAATCTCACCCGTGTTTAGTATACTCAAAACGGCTAGAAGCTGGACTTTTTTATCGCCAAACCCGTAGGGGCGCAGGGCCTGCGCCCTCCATTCTATTTCATGAGAACGAGAATTGCTGTAAATATTATTCCTTTTCCCTCTCCTCTTAGGAGAGGGTTAGTGAGAGGGTTAGGGAGAGGTTTACCAGAGGGGTTTCATATTTGGTTAAACTACTAACCGTTTTCAGTATAGATGCGTTTCCCCTGTTACACTACCTCTCCAAAATTCGGCGGCTTTTCGGTTAACTTCATCCCATTCTTGACTTGATTTTAACCTTTTTACGCTCTCTTCTGTAATCAGTGGATGCAGCCAATACTTCCCCTTGGCAAATTCAAACAAACGCAAATTTTTTAAACTTCTAATTATATACATACGCTCTTGCTGGTCAGGAATATCCCACAACAAAGCTAGTAAGGCATCTTCGGTAACTTGCGGTATATCTTGATAGCGATAACACCCTAACCGACACAGTAACTTATAAGCATTTGGATTTAAACTTTGCAATCGGTTAAATTGATTGACAACTAAATTTTTTAATCCTCTTTCCACCAAAGTACAACTTTCTTGCCAATAAGCAGTTGCATCTCCTTCATAATCTGTTTTTATTGACCCAACTAGGGCGTGCATAGCTTTTGCATTACCCCCATATTTTATGTGCATTTCTTCTAGTAAAGAAATATCAATCTCGACTTCGTGAAATGCAAAAAATTCTTGCCACGCTGATACACCTAATCTACTTAAATAATAATGATAGATTATATCAACACGGTCATCAAATAAACATTCTCTACTAGTAATTATCGTAAATGACTGCACAGTTGCATCAGCTAAAACCCTGAATAATTCTAAATAACGACTATAATTTTGAATGAACCTACCATGTTTATCTAGTGCGGGTTCTAAGTTATCAATTAATATCCCGACTTGGCGATTTTGCAAGTGTTTTTTTAATCTTGCGAGTGCAATACCAAATTCCCTTCCTGGTTCTTGTTCAAAGTATTGTTGCAGCCATTCTTCAACTACGCTTTCTACGCTAATGATGTTCCCAGTCTCCCTAGCCATTTCTAGGGATAAAACTAAATCAAACCCTTGATTATCTAAATATTGCTTGGCTAAAGTTGTTTTACCTAGTCCTCCTGGTCCCTGAATAACAATCACTTTTTGATGTTGATTGATTAGAGTATTAAGCCTTGCTATGTCATCATCTCTACCGAAAAAATTAGACTGTTTGTTGTCAACAGGAAAGAAGTCTTGATGGCAACTCTTCGCAGTATTTGTATCTTTTGAAACTAGAAGGACATCTACGTTACGCTTATATGATATATTCAATGCCTTAAATACTATTTTAATTGCATACTCTTCAACACCCTGCTTTGTTAAAATTTTACGAATCGTATTGTCACTTATAATTTTATCAGTATTTTGCATCTTTTTCTTTACCCAAGTAACTCTATTACGAGGGTTTACGTGGTTTTCAGTAAGAGTATTAATTATTTTTTTCTCACCCAACTTGGTTAATAAGTATGTAGGGCGATTTCTTTGGTTTTTCACGACTGGGCGCATCTAAGGCTTGATGTTTAGTATATCTAACTTTCTTACTTATTTCCTCTATCTTTCGGTATCCCCCACCTGCTCTCTGCGCCCATTCACGACTCAACTTAAAAAATGATGAATTTAAGGAAGTTAAGGAAAATTGTCCTAAGTTTATTTTTTTTCCTGAATAGCTAAAACCAAATTATAAACCGATTTTCAGAATTGTAATTAATGAACTTTACTTAACTTTCTTAAATTCGTCCATACCATATAGAAAGAATGATGATATAGTGGGATCACTGGAGTTAATTGTCTTAATTATCAAGACTAACTACAGACACCAGTGTTCTACTTTAGGTATTAAAAAAAATGAAACGTATTTCTTTAATTTCTGCTCTTGTATTAGGCGGTTCTTTTTTATTAGCACCCGTAGCTAAGGCTGACCAAGAACTGAATGTGGACTTTACAGGTGTTGCTCAGGCTAACTGTTTGTTCACCAATATCCAATCGGGTACAATTATAGCCAAAGGTCGTGACCTGGGAACTATTGGCGCTGTCAATAACGCAGCACTGGACCCAGTTAGTGGTGTCAGCCCAGTCGCAGCAGCATTTACATCTACATGCAACTCAGGCACAGTATTTTTTGTAGACACTCCTGTTGCTGATGCAGCCAATAGTCCTCTTACTCTAATTAGTACCAAGTCAGTTTTAAAAACTACCACTACCGCTGTCGCTGGGAACGTAGTAGCTTATACCGCATCCCCTGGTACAGGCCTTGCTGGTACCTCTGTCAGAAGCGATGGTTTCATTCTTGGTACTGACCTTACTGCTGGTAATGTTACTGACCCAGTAGGTTGGACTGTTGATATGAACGCTCAAGTTAAGTCTACTATTCCCGTAGGTGTCTACAAATATACAGTTTTAGTAACGGCAGTTCCTCTATAGACAGCACTTAATCTGCGTTCCCATAGCCATGTAGATACCTGCCATGAAAGGTATCTGCATAACTAGATTAAATTACAGCGATTTCCAATCATAAGTAATTGGACAAAAATATTTACAGTAGACATCTCCAGAAATTAAATGTGCGTATCCTAGAACTCTTGTAGAGACGTTCCATGGAACGTCTCTACATTCTTTTTTGGAGATATTTAGTCATTGCGAGCGAAGGGAAGCAATCACAACCCTTGGAATTGCTTGATTTCACTTCGTTCCGTATGGCTAACGCCACGCTGCGCTAACGCAATAACATTGTGTAATTAATTCTGTCTCACTACTTACAAGGTACATCCTAGCCCCATTCATCGCTTGCGGAGAGGGGGTAGGGTTCTTGTTCTGGGTTTGATGACAATTTGCTATAACCTTAAAAACAAGCAATGCACCTGACTGACAAAATCAGTAGAGTTATTTTCAGTATACCTACAGCAATTCTCATTCTTATGAAATACAATGGAGGGCGCAATGGAGGGCGCAATGGAGGGCGCAATGAAGGGCGCAATGAAGGGCGCAATGGAGGGCGCAGGCCCTGCGCCCCTACGAGTTTTGCGATAAAAAACTGTACCTCATAACATCAGAAAGTGCTTTATGTTTACTATTTACCCTTCTTCTCTGCAAAATATCCTTAATTTTGGTATCCGCGTCCTTACTTGGGGAAGTTTTATCGGACTCCCTCTGGTGCTATCTGGCCAAATGGCTCAAGCACAATCCTTAAATTTGATTCCAAGCATTGTCGAGTTAAATAGCGAAGGTGGTAAGTCCGAAGGGGCATTTACCATCGTCAATGCCAGCACTACTGACCCTGTTCGCGCTCGACTCTATACCGAACCTTTTTCCTATACGGATGGAGGATTCGCTTCAGAACCTAATAGTAAAGCCGACCTTTCCCCCTATATTGTATTTTCTCCCCGTGAGTTAACAGTCGGACCAGGACAATCTAGACAGGTGCGACTCGTGACTCGTATTCCCAGAAATATCACTAATAAAGAGTATCGGGCGGTAGTGTATGTTCAATCATTAGCTGAATCTCCTGATAACCCCAATGCACCTAAGGATGTAGTCACTGTAAAAATGGGTCTTGTAACCAGAATTGGGGCAACCGTTTATGCTCGTCAAGGTAAAACTGCCGCCAATCTCAACATTACAGGCGTTGAATATAATCCTAAAGAACGAAAAATATTACTTGGTGTCCAAAATACTGGTAATGGTTCAACTCGTCCCTATATTGAATGGACACTTAAACAAGGGGATAAGGAAATTCTCAGTCAGGTAGGCCTACCTACATCAATAGTAGCTGAAAGTAGCCGTAAATTCCCGATTAGTTATCCGACAAAGGATGAAAAGCCTCTTCCCGCTGGGACTTATAATTTTTCTGGAAAACTTGTTTGGGTTAATAAAGGTTGGGCATTAAATTCTAGGACTAACCAAAATGTTCTCCCTTTCAATTTTTCCTTCACTGTACCTAGTAAATAATCACTGAGTAAGGATCAAAAAATCAAGGAATACTAAACACGGGCGAGATTTAAACTTTTGCCAAATGACAAAAAACCCAGATGTGTAGGGGTAAAGCAAGAGCTTCATTGGTGTCAACTTAAGCTCAAATCCCTAACACATCTCGTTCCTAGTCTCTGACTAGGAATGCAGTTGATGAGGCTCTGCCTCTAATATCATTGAAGGCAGAGCCTTCTAGAATTCATTCCCAGTCAGAGACTGGGAATGAAATGAGGGGAATTTAAACCCACGCACCATCTGGGTTTTGCCTGTGTAGACGCGGTTTCTAACCGCCCAGTTAACTATTTACAGAATCAAATGAATAATTCGTGTTGAAAATATATAATTTGTAAGGACTTCGCTTAAATGAGCATAAATGACATCACGAACCTAAACTCCTATAATTCTGACCCGCTACAGCCACTAAATTCAGAATTAGAAGATCCCTTGTATCAAAAACCATATAAATCCAGGAAAGCATCATCATCATGAAACCTAACACCATATTTCAAGACCTCAGCATTATCATTGCCACCAGCAACCACAACCCACGTATTCTGACTCACGATTTCCTCAAATGCAGCGATATTATCCCTATGGATTGGGAACTAGCGCAACAGCCAATAGTAGGAGATCAAGGTTCTCAAGTTATTTTCACAAATGCCCTGAGTTTGGTTGCTCAACCGGAACGTCTGATGTTTGTAGAAGTATTTGGAGATAAAAATATTGCAGATTTACAAATTGCGGCGATCGCTCACAAATACCTCAAAGCATTACCAAATATAGAATGTCAAGCCATAGGAATTAATCTTCGCAGCTATGCCAGTCCCACAGAAACAGATGGAGAAGCAGAAGTGCAAAACTATATGCAAAGTTTACTAGCTCCAGGACCTTGGCAAACAGTGGGACAAGAACCTATTCAACCAACAATCAGATTAACATTTACCCTAAAACATACCCAATTTAACCTCAGCATCAACGAAGGTCAACTCCACCAACCAGAACAAGCATCAAGTCCCATTGTCTTATTTTCTGGCAACTTTAGCTACAACGTTATAGGTGAAACTAAGGAAGGCAGACTTGCATCACTTACACAAAGTTTAAACAACTGGAAAACAGATTTAGAAACCTATCAAGAAATCATCAACACCAAATTTATAGCTCCTAAATTTCCCATTCTACAAGACGCACCGGAAGCCTTAAACCAGGAATTAATCACAGCTAGATAAATACCCTCTCTTAGTTATCCGAGAGCTTAATATATCCCCTGAAAATGGGGGTATTTTGGAATTTTTATTGTAAGTCACTTTTCCAGTATCAAGTTTTAATATCATCTCACCAAGTTCGCTTATTTATTACTACTAACAAAAAGGAACAAAATCATGTCATTACCAGAAAATTACAATCCCTTGGATCTCAATCCCCAAAGTTATAACCCCTTGATTCCTAACGGCACCACAGACCATTTAGGATTAAATCATCCCAAGGAAATCCTCTTTATTGCTCCTAACATTGACAACTATCAGAGTTTGATAGATGGGATTAATCCCAATATCGAAGTAATTAAATTAGACTTAACCCAAGATGGAGTCTTTCAAATCAGCGAAGTCTTGCAAAGATATCAAGGAATAGAGTCTGTTTATATTGCCACTCACGGTAGTCAAGGTGACTTAGAACTGGGTTCTACCAACTTAAACTTCAACACATTAGACAGTTACGAAAGTAACTTAACTAGCTGGGGTCAACACCTCACCCAGAATGCAGATATTATCCTTTATGGGTGTGACTTTGCTGCTACTGAAGAAGGTGTCAGCCTAGTCCAAAGGTTGAGTGCAATTACTGGTGCTGATGTAGCTGCATCCGACGATTTAACAGGTGGTACAAATAAAGGTGGAGACTGGGATTTAGAGGTACAAACAGGACTAATTGAAGCAGGGCTGGCTTTCAAAGATAGCGCGATCGCTGGCTATGATTCCGTATTTGCTTCCCTTTCTGGCAATATCAGTGGAAAACAACAATATGGAAATGTAGTTGCACTAGGTCCTGTAGAAAATAGAGATAATGTCACCTTTGGTGGTAACGTTACTCTGACCGGAGATGTTACCTTGGACGTAGTTGGTAACTTCACCTTAGATGGAGGCTGGAAAATTTCTGGAGATGGGGTAGGCGATCGCGACAGCCTAACTATTAATGCCACAGACACAGTGACAATTAACGGTGATATCGGTGGTGGCGGCTTTAAGAATATTACCATTCAAGCCCCCAAAATTAAAATTTTAGATAATGTCGTCATTTCTACCCGCTTAGGCAATGGAACTACTAGCGCTAGTTGGTTAACAGATGCCTCCACAGGTGATTCAGGTAGCATTAACCTAAATGCCATAGTTGATTTAAGTGATCATCCTGATTTCTTCTTTGCTGCTGCTATCAAAGATGCACTGACACCAGATCCCCAAATTGAAGTCAAAACTGGATCAAAACTCCTAGCTCACGTTCTAGGCAGCGATACTACTAATAAAGCAGGTGACATAACCCTCAAGGGAGAAGCTTTAGTATTAAGAGCCGGTCTTTCGATCTGGGATTACTCCGATAAGAAAGTTGATATAAACCTACAAGGATCAACAATCAAGGGAGCTAAGGTTACAATAACTGCTAACGCTGAAGATAAAAACCCTTATTCAGAAGTCCCCGAAGGAGTGCAAAAAGCAATAATTGCACCTTTTGTGCAATCTACTTTGTATGAATTACAAAATTTATTAATTCCTGTATCCGTACAAGTGCGTGGTTCGGATACGCAAATCACCATTAATAACACCTTCATATCTGCCAGTGGCAAAGTTGATATTGCCTCTACATCGGTTGTAGATAGTAGTGTCCAAGCAATTAGTACAGTCAGTAGCGTTAAAGGTACGAGTAATGACTTTGCAGTTGCCTATGGTAGAGCTACAGGTACAGCCGAAACCTTTATTCAAGGTAGCACCACCATTGAAGGCGGCTCTGATGTCAGTGTCGGATCAAAAGTAACAACAACCGCATTAGTAGGTGCTAGAGTATTTGCTAATACTTTAGGTTCGTTTGTCCCTGCCAATGCTAACGAATCTGGGGCTTCATTCGCCTTTGCCAATACCGCTACCACATCTAAGGCAATTATGGACAATGGCTCCAGTATTATTGCCAAAGGGAACGTCAGTTTGAAGGCAGAGGGATCAGTCAAAAGTGATGCCAAAGCTACCACAGCAATCTACATTAGTGGCGACGCGGGTATTGGGATTGCCGCTAATTGGGACGACACGAATATTGAGGCCCAAGCCAATGGTTCAATTACCTCCGGTTCTGCCTTTGTCGGTAAGATCATTGATCTATCAAATGTCAACAACAACACCATTACAATTCCCAATCATCAATTTAAAACAGGGGATGAGTTTATTTATAGTAATGGGGGCGGTACAAGTATTGGTGGTCTGAGTGATGGAGAAACCTATACAGTCGTTAAAATAGACGACAATACCATCAAGTTAGTAAAAGAAACAGCTATAGATTTAGATAACACCGGACTTAACCCTGGAGTTAAACAAAGCCTAACTCCCCAAGGTGGATTATTCTTCGATGCCGCTACAGCGCTGAATGTTAATACAGAAGAAATCACACTAACTAATCATGGCTTAACAACCGGTCAGGCAGTAACTTATTTCAGTGATGATAATGGTAATGATCTTGATGGATTAACCACTCAAGGTGAATACTATGTAATTGCAGTAGATCAAAACAAGATTAAATTGGCATCAACCATTGATAGAGCAGTCACAGGAATAGCAGATATTGATCTAATTGATAGTGACAAAACTGCTGGTTCATCGCAACTGCTGAATTACCTGAAACTAGACCAGGTAGTGAAAACCATAGATGCTTCTAGTAACAGTATAGTTAATTTGAGCGATAGCAAAATTGCGATCGCTAATCATGGTTTAGTAACAGGGCAAGTAATTAACTATGATCCCGCATTAGGAACTGCCATTGGTGGACTTTCCAAAAGAGGTTATTTTGCCATTGTTCTGGATACAAACACAATTAAATTGGCATCCACCTACGACGATTCTGTTGATGGCACTGCTGTTACTCTGACTGGCTTAGGTTCGGCTTCCCAAACATTCACTTTTACCAAGACTCCCCATCAATTCGACCCTACCAATAGCACTGTTGTAAGTAAAGACAACGACACCATCAAAATCACCAATCATGGTTTTACTACTGGTGATGCGGTTTACTATGAAGTCGATCCCCAGTTCTCAACCACCCAAACAATGACAATGAACTTGTCATTTGATCCAGCAACTGACGTGGATCTGACAAGCAACACCATTACATTCAGTAGTCTGCACCACCTAACAACAGGCGATGCAGTTACCTATCAAACAGGCTACTTGGGTGAAACTTCCACAGCGATCGGCAACCTGGCTAAAGGCACAGTTTATTATGCAATAGTCATTGACGATACTCACATAAAACTTGCTACTTCCAAGTCCAGCGCAGAAAGCTACACTGCCACCAACGACACCTCCATAGATATACAAGCCGGAGGAACTGGCTCGCTTCATAATTTTAAAACCACCAGAAATGTCACAGTCAAGGATACACCGCTACGTGGTTTAGAGAATCAAACCTATTATCATGTTGTTGTTATTGATCAGGATACAATTCAATTAGCTGAATCCTTGCCAGAAGCCATTAATGCTGCGGGAATTGATCTAGATGCCACCGTTGCCAGTGCGGGTACAGAACATACCCTGAAAAATCCCCGACAAGGCAGCAGTGGTATTTCTGTAACAGCCTCTTTAAAAGCAACTGATAAATCATCCTCTAAAGGAGCTACTGGTTCTAACCCCACAATTAATGACCTGCTTGCCAATCCTGCCTCCCTACTCCCAGCAGCCACAGCAATTTTTAAGCCTGCCGAGACAAAGGATCTGTTAAAAAAAGATATGGATGGTAAGGAAAGTTCCTCTGTTGGATTTGGTTTTGCCTTAAACTTGTTTGAACATGATGTATTTGCCACAGTCGGTCCATCAGCAGTTTTAAAATCCACTGGAAATGTTACTGTTAAGTCCTCCATAGAACAAAAACTGCAAACCTTCGTGGACGCTGCTACTGGTAAAGACGGAGATGGGATTGCTGTAGCATTTTCCTTTGGGCTGGGACTCTATACCAATACTGTTAGGTCCAGAATTTATGATGGAGCGATCGTTGATGCCAGCAATCAACTTTCAGTTACATCTGACCTCATTTATCCCTTTTTGTTGGATTTCAAGAAAGACTATTCCTTTAAGGATGACCCAAAGACTCCAGCAATAAATGAAGCAGAACAAGGCATAGGAAATGTGATTTTACTAACCAAGGATATTCTCTTTGATGGTAAACTAGGTTTCCCTAGTCGGATTTTTAATACCTTCGTCACTACAAAAAATAAAGGTAAGAAAGATCCGAAAAAAGGAGGAGAAATATCAGGAGGCACAATAGGTTTTGCCTTATCTGGATCATACCTGGATTACAACAATACATCTGAAGCGATTATTGGTTATAGAGATCCCAACGATTCAACTATTACTGGAACTCAAATTAATCAGGACAATAACTATAGCTCTGACCGAAACTTTGATGCCGCTAGTTCTAGCGTAGTTAGTCTCAACGATGGCACGATTAAAATTGCTAACCACGGTTTAACAAAAGGGCAATTAATTAACTATTCCTTTGTTGGCGGAAATGCTATTGGTGGACTTAGTAATCGTGCCTATTTTGTGATTGTTGTTGATGCCAACACTATTAAATTGGCAGATACCTACGCTCAATCCATTAGTGGTACGGCAATTCAATTTACAGCATTAGGTTCTGGAGTCCAAAAAGTTAGCTTAACTAATTCCTGGTCAAAGAAAACAGTAACAATAGTTGACACATCTAGTTTGAGTGGTGATGACAAAACCAAAGCTGATGATGAGAATAAACTAAAAATTAATACCAGCGATAACCTAATTAAAATTAGCGGTCATGGCTTAAAAACAGGAGACATGATCAACTATTCCGTTGGTACAGGTGGAACTGCGATCGGTGGACTCACGGCTAATAGGGGATATTTTGTCATTGCTGCTGATGCGAACTACATTCAATTGGCAAATAGCTATCAGGATGCCTTGGGTGGTAATGCTGTTGACTTAACTGGAGTTGGTATTGGCTCTCAAGTCTTTACAATCATTAATACACAATCTGTACTAGTAAAAGCTAATACAGAAATGACGATGGTTAATGTTGTTGGTATTATCCACATTGCTGTAAATGTTGATTCCCTTATTAAAGTTTCTCAAAAAGGAGATCCCACTGAAGCATTTAATATCTTTGGTAATCGAGCAAAAAATGGTCTTGGTGCTTCGGTATTAGTTCAAACAGTAGATAACAATACGATCGCTAAAATCAATGATGGCGTTGTCATCACCACAAGCCCACTGGGTGATACTGGCATTGACCCCCTGAAGAAAACAGCATTAGCAGTCATCGCCAAAGAAAATGTATTCTTCTTTGACCTAGTGCAGGGGGGTGGTGATGCCGAAAGCTATGGATTTACTGGTAGTGGTATTGGCGTAGGGCAAACCAGTACAACCATCGCCCAAATTGAAAGCGGCGTAAAAGCTGATGGTGGAGGAGTTGCAGTCAAAGCAGAAAGTGATAACACTCATGTGACAGTAGTTGGTGCTGCTCAACAAACGGACAGTGTAGGTGTTGGTATTAGTGTAGGAGTTAATGATGTAACTCGATATACTAAAGCCATTGTTGGCAAAGAACAGCAAGATAATGACCAAACACCAGGTAACAAGGGAACTTATATTATTAGCACTGGTGACATTGATGTATCAGCAAAAAATACGGGAGATTTTGTCGTAGTAGCTTTAGCTGCTGCCATCAATGCTGATCCACCTAAACCCAAACCAACCCCAGGAACCCAATATGATTGGACTGTGGCGGGTAATGTGGCAATCAATATCATAGATGACACTACTCTAGCGTATATTAATGATATTGGCACAGTTAGAGCCTATAACGGCAATATCAAACTTAATGCCAACGATGATAGTTTTGTTGGGACATTTTCTGGTGGAGCGGCAATTAATACCTCTAAACTGAAAACTCAAAAATCTACAAATATTGGGTTATTTGGCTCTTATAGTTTGAATGAGTTTGACAGTACCACCCAAGCATTCATCCTTGGGGCAACGGTAGCAGGTACAGACGTTACCCTAGAAGCTGATCAGGATAATACTGTTATTTCTCTCTCCATAGGCTTGGCGGGTTCAAGCACAACAGCCGCCACTGGTTCAGACACATCGGTAAATGTGCCGGGTTCCTTCTCCCAAAATATTATTAAGAACAAGAAGACAGAAGCGTTCTTAAAAGATGCGATCATTGATGCCACAGGAGACTTAAAACTACTGGCTGATGATACTTCCCAGATTTATGCCATTGGAGGTGTGATTGGATATAGCCTTTCCTTGGCTGGAGCAGGGGAACAAACTACTGCCGTAACTGCTGGATTCTCAGTAGCTACAAACGAGGTAACAAATACGATCCGAGCTTACAGTCTCAACTCGGTGATCAATAATTCTGTAGCTACCACATCAGGCAATATTGAACTAAAAGCAACAGCATCAAACACAAGAATAATTGCTATCAGTTTAGCTGGTGCTGGTTCTAATGCCAATAATCCTGCTAACAGTAGCTTTAGTGTCGCTGGTGCTGGAGCAGGTTCTAAGAATACCATCACTAGCACCATTGCAGCATTTATTAGTGAAGGTTTGGTTAAGACTAAAACCAGTGGTAAAACCTTAAACCTGACAGCCAAGGATAATTCAGAAATTTATGCTGAATCTGGTGGTGTGGGTGTGGCTTTGGCTCAAGGAGGAAAGGGATCAGGTTCTATTTCCGTAGGTGCATCAGCATCAGTTAATAAAATTACTGACTCCTCTATCAAAACTTATATAGATAATGCCACCATTATCTCGGCAGGTACTATCACCCTTACCGCAGATTCCACTGCAACTATCCAAGCGGCGAGTATAGGTGGTTCAGTTTCCAGCACTCAAACTACCAGTGGATTAAGTGGTGCTTTTGCTGGGGCTGGGGCCGGGTCTGGAAATACAATTAGTACCACCATTACAGCGATTATTGACAATTCTGCTAATGTCACCAGTGTAGGCACAGTGACCCTCTATGCAAAAGATGAGTCGAAAATCACTGCTGACGCTGGTGGTGTGGCTATTGGGATAGCTGCTGGAAAGGAATTTACTGGGGCAATCACAGTTGGAGCATCCCAGGCAACCAATACAATTGACAATAATGTTAAAGCCACAATTGACAAGGCAAAAGTTAATGCCACAGGCGGTAATATTAGCCTGAAAGCTGAATCAAAGTCCACTATTGTGGCACGAAGTATGGCGGGAACTGTATCGGGAAGCCAGAGCAGCGGTACAACGGGATTGAGCTTGTCTGGGGCTGGAACTGGTTCTGATAACGATATCACTAATGTAATTGAAGCAGCCATTCGGAATGGCGCTGATGTTAATGCCAGTGGAGAAATTAAACTGGAAGCTATTGATACTCCGACCATTACTGCTGATGCAGGGGGAGTGGCAATTGCTGTAGTCTTGAATTCTAAAACTGGTATAGCAGGTACTATTGGTGCCTCGATCGCTACCAATGATATAGATAACACCATAGCCGCTGTCATTGAAGGAGTGAATACAAAAGTTGACTCTTCTGCGGGCGGAGTCACCTTGTCTACTACTTCTACCGCTAAGATCGATACGTTGGCATTGTCAGGTAGCATTTCTGCGGCTAAAGGTGGTAGTGAAACCGGAGTTAGTCTAGCCGGATCTGGTGCTTCTACTAATAACGAAATCAACAATACCATTGAGGCCGCAATTAGAAATCAGGCTGTTGTTACAGGTAGCGGCAAAATTGCCCTGACAGCAACAGATAACTCTACGATTATTTCTGATGCAGGTGGAGGATCTCTGGCATTTTCCGGTGGGAGTGGTAATAATTCAGGAGCGATCGCCATTGGTGTCGCCCAAGCACTCAACACCATTGACAACAAGGTTTCTGCCTACATTGACAACGCCAAAGCCTCATCTAGTAGTAATGATATAGATATTACGGCTGATGCCAATGCTACTATTACTGCCAAGAGTGTAGCCATATCAATCGCGATCGCTGTGGGGAAAGAGCTTTCCGCCGGACTTAGTGGTGGAGGCGCAGACGCAATCAATATCATTCTCAGTGATACCAACGCCTACATTAAAAACAGTGACATTATCCAAGTTAAGGATCTCACCCTCCTAGCCGAGAATACATCCACAATTACTGCCGCTGTAGTTGTTATTGCTGCTGCAGGTTCAAGCGGTGGACCAGGAGGAGCAGCATCCATCGGGGGAGCAGTAGCTAAAAACTACATTGGTTACGACAAAGATGGGAATAAAGCCGCCACAGACATTAGAGCCTACATTGAAGGTTCAAGTATCAAAGCTAGTGGTAATCTCACCCAAACAGCCACCACAACCAATCAAACTATTACCGCCGATGTGGGAGCAGGTTCATTAGCCGTATCAGTCAAAGGTAGCGGTCCAGTTAATATTGCAGCCAGCGGTGCTGGTGTATTAGCAGACAATAAAATCGCCCAAATAGTCAGTGCATTTATCGAAGGTGATGGAACTGGAGCAGACGGAATTTCTGCCAATGCGATCGCCCTCACAGCCAAAGATACCTCCACCATCACAGCCAGAGCCGGAGCAGTATCAGTAGCAGCAACATTCCTGGGGACAAGCGAGGTGGCAATAGCTGCCTCCATCGGTGTCAGCTTGGCCCGGAACGATGTTGGCAACGAAGTCAAAGCATATATCCAAAATGCCGACACCAAAGTCGAAGCGAAAACAGGCAATCTGAAGTTAGAAGCCTTTGATAAAGCCACCATTAATACTGATGCCGTGGCTGTATCTATAGCTGTAGCCGTTTCCGAGAAATGGTCTGCCGCCTTGAGCGGAGTCGGTGCTGAATCCACCAACAAAATTCATAACACCATCGAGGCATACCTAAAAAATAATCCCGTGGTGACAGTGGCAGGAGCAATCACTATCACCGCCACAGACGATTCAGAAATCACCTCCGATGCTGGTGGCGGCTCCTTGGCGGTGGCAGCCGGTGGGAATAATAGCATTGGTCTTTCCATTGGTGTGGTACTGGCAGACAACACTATTGATAATAAAGTTTCTGCCTATATTGACAACACTAGCCTCACCGCCAACACCACAGATATCTTGATCAAAGCCGAATCCGATGCGAAAATTACCGCCAGAAGTGTTGCCGTCTCCATCGCCGTAGCTGTGGGTAAAGAATTTAGTTTGGGACTCAGTGGTGGGGGAGCAGATGCAGAGAATATCATCCTCACTGACACCAACGCCTACATTAAAAACAGTACCATTACTCAGGCAAAGGATGTCACAATCACCGCCGATAACACCTCCACCATTACCGCCGCCGTGGTTGCCATATCCGGTGCAGTGTCTGGTGGTGGCCCTGGTGGTTCAGCTTCCATTGGTGCAGCCGTAGCTAGAAACTACATTGGTTACGAGAAAAACGGCAATAAATCAGCCACAGATATTAGAGCCTTCATCGAAAATTCCAGTATTACAGCCAGTGGCAATCTCAGCCAAACAGCCACCTCTGATCAAACCATTACCGCCGATGTGGGTGCAGGCTCGGTAGCCATAGCCGCCTTTAGCCAGGGATTCAATGTGGGTGTGAGTGGTGCTGGTGTGTTAGCTGACAATCAAATCGCTGAAGTGGTCAGTGCCTTTATTGATGGCGACGGAGCCACGGGAATTTCTGCCAATTCTGTCACCCTCAAGGCTGACGACACCTCAGACATCACAGCTAGAGTTGGTGCTGCATCTGTGGCAGCCGCATTCCTGGGTAATGCCGCGATCGCCGCCGCCATTGGTGTCAGTTTAGCTCGTAACGACATTGGCAATGAAGTCACGGCTTACATCAAAAATGCCAACAATAAGGTAGAAGCCACAAATGGGCAACTGAAAATAGAGGCGATTGAAGATGCAACTATTGATACCGATTCCGTTGCTGTTGCCATCGCGATCGCAGTGTCCGAGAAGGGGGCATTGGCCTTAAGTGGTGCGGGAGCAGAAGCCACTAATAATATTGAAAACACAGTTCAAGCTTATGTTGATGGCAGTACGATCATTGCCAATAATGGATTAACCACCATTAAGGCTAAGGACACATCAGACATCACCGCCGATGCGGGTGGCGGAAGCTTTGGCCTATCTGTGGGGGGAGCTACATCCGTCTCCATTTCTATAGGTGTCTCCTTAGCCAGAAACACCATTGACAACGACATCAAAGCTTACATCAACAATTCCACCGCTTCTTCCACAGCTAACAGCATCTCCATCATTGCCGAATCCGATGCCACCATCGAGGCTATTTCCGTGGCCGTTGCTATATCGGTAGCAGTGGGCAGCAACACAGGTATAGCCCTTGGTGGTGGGGGAGCAGAAGCCACCAACGTCATCCTCACCGATACCAACGCCTATATCAAAGGCAGCACCATCAGTGATGTTGATAATGTCACTTTAACAGCCGACTCCGACAACGACATTGATGCCGCCGTGGTGGCGATCGCAGGCAGTGGTGCAGGCAACGCAGGTGGAGGAGCGGTAGCCGCCGCCATAGGTGGGTCTTTAGCCAAAAACTACATTGGCTATAAATCTAATGGTGACAAATCCGCAGCCCAAGTCAGAGCCTATATTGAAAATTCCAGCATCACAGCCACAGGTGCATTGAGCCAAACCGCCACAGCCGAAGATACAATCACCGCCGATGTGGGAGCAGGAGCATTAGGTGTAGGGGCTACGGGAGACTTCGCCGTTAGCCTAGTGGGTGCGGGTGCGGTAGCTGAAAATAAAATCGCTGCCGAGGTGAAGGCATATATAGACAGGGATGGGGTATCAGGTATTTCCGCCAACAGCATCGCCCTCAAAGCTGATGACACCACAGACATTACAGCCAGAGTGGGCGCAGCTTCTGTGGGTATATCCTTTGCTGGTAATCTCTCTGTGGCAGCCTCCATTGGGTTAAGCATTGCTCGCAACGACATTGATAACGATGTTCATGCCTACATCCAAAATGCCGACAATAAAGTAGAGGCAAAGAATGGTTCTTTAATATTAGAGGCAATTGAAGACTCGACCATCACCTCCAATGCCGTAGCCGTATCCGTCAGTGTTGCCATATCTCCCAACATCTTCTCAGGAGCGTTGGCTCTGACTGGAGTTGGGGCAGAATCCACCAATATTATTAACAACAGTGTTAAAGCTTACGTTGATAGCAGCACCATAGAAACCAAAGGTGGAAATGCCAACGATATCAAACTAGATGCCCAAAGTACATCACATATCTCTGCATTGGCCGGGGCTGTGGGCGTGGCTGGTTCTGGCGCATTAATAGCAGCATCAGGAGCCATTGGCGTTTCCCTGGCTAGAAACCTAATTGGTTACGACTCCATCACTGATGACTCTGGTTACGGTAACGAAACCCTGGCATATATCAAAGATTCTACCGCCACCTCCACAGGGGATATCAAAGTTTATGCCAATAGTAAAGACACCATTGAGACAGTATCCTTCGCCGGTTCAGTGGCGATCGCTGTGGGTATTGGTTTATCTCTAGCCGGGGCTGGGGCAGAATCCACCAGCAAAATGGCCAGCAATATCCACTCCTACCTAGAAAATACTAAGGCTACTGCCGGAGTTGACATAAAAATCAAGGCCATATCCGATAGCCAAGTGACCAAAGCCCATGCAGTTGGTGCAGCGATCGCAGGTGTTTTGGGAGGAGGTGCAGTATCCGTAGCTGTATCTCAAGTAGTCAACGAAATTACCAATAGTGTCCAGGCTTACATTAAGAGCAATACTGCCAAAACTATCCAAGCTACCACCGGCAATGTTCTCATTTCTGCTGATATTGAACGCGCCTACATTAGCAACGTCACCGCGGTAACAGCATCAGTAGCAGTTGATGTCAGTGCTGGTGGATTTGCCTTCGCCGGTGGAGGTGTGGGTTTGTATAACACCATCAATAACGATATTGATGCCTATATTACAGGACCAGTGACAGTCACCAGTGGCACAAATTTGGATGTCCTAGCCGCTGAGAACGCATACCTCTCCAGTGATGCCACAATAGTCAGCATAGCGGCATCTATCATCAGTGCTGCCCTGGGTGGAGCCATAGTTAAGAACGAGATTAATAGCAGTATCCAAGCCTGGATTGATAGTGATTCCGTCGCGGACAACTGGACAAGTGGAACTCCCATCACCACAACTATTAACTCAGTCAATACCACAGTTTACGTAGAATCCATTGCCGACATAGATAAGACCCTCACCGCCGGGGTTTCTGGTGGTACTGTAGGCGGTGTGGTTAATATTGCTACTGGCAATATTGCCATCCTCCTCAAAGCCTTTGTCGAAGGCACAAAACTTACATCCACTGGTGATATTGACATCAGATCAGCCGCTAACACCAGAAGCAGAACCTCCTCCAACGGTGGCACTATCGGATTAGGGGCTTTAGGCGCGATGGAGTCCAATGTTACCTTAGGTAAGGGCAATGATTTTGATGAAGTGCAAGCAACCATCGGGGATGGTACACAAGTAACTGCCAATGCCCTGACAATTGCAGCCGTTAGTACCGATGATTTATTAGCAGAAAGTATAGCTGCCTCTGGTGGTGCTGTTGCGGTAGCGGGCGCTCAATCCAACGTGACTACCGACTTCGCCACCCTAGCCAAAATTGGTAATAACACAGCGATCGTCGTAGATAACCTATACATTACATCCAGCCATGATCAAGATGTAGATTCCTCCGCTGACAGTTTTACCCTAGCAGCATTAGCTGGGACTGGAGCAGGAACAAAGAATCTAATTACCAGTAAGGCTAATGTAAATATAGGAACTAGCACTAGTATTACTGCTGATAATGTGATCATCAATGCCATTAACAGAGTATCTAAAGACGAAACCGCCGGGAAACCAAGCCTCATCGCTGCTTCTGCATCTGGCGCGAACGTTACTGTCCTTACAAGTGGTACAGACATTGGGACATCGGATAATCCCTTCCAGGCAGTAGTTAACATTGGTAGCGGCACTAACATTACCGTTAACGGCACAAATGCCAAGAAAGGAGTCCTGAAAATTGAAACCCTGAATCAAGCAACTGCCGTTGACAATGTCCGCATTGAAACCGTTGGTGGTTACAGTCTGGCGGTAGGTTTATCGAGAATTGATGCTGAAACCAATGCCGCCATCAATCTTAACGGCGCAACCTTAGAAAATAAATCTGGGGATGTTTACCTGACTACCCGGACTGATACGGGACTAAGACCAAGTGCGAACCTCCTCTCCGTCACTGCATTTGGCGGAGTTGCCGCCGGCGATGCGAAGACAACTACCAACGCCAAAAACCAAATCACAGTAGATAATGCCACCGTCAAAGGTAGTGACATTTATCTATTTACTGGACGAGATAGTTTTGCCGTTCCCAACTTGCTAGATAGTTCCGCCAATGCTGAAATTACGACCGTTTCCTTCGGTCCTGGTTTAAGTATTCCCGTCTTGAAAGCCGAGATCAACGAAACCAATAAAATTGACATTAAAGGCGCATCAAAAATCAGAGCATTAGGGGATGTCAGTTTAGTTGCGAAAGAAGGATTAGGCGGGAATAAACGGGCTGCAACTGATGGTTTAGTATTGAATCTTTCTGCCCTTCCCTACGGATTTAATGTTCCAGATGGTAGTTCCGTCAGCAGCAGCAATCAAATTGAGGTTGGTCGTAGTGTCAGCATTGAAGCCGGAATTAATAACAAAACAGTAGTACAAATTAAACCCATCAGTGTCGGTGGTACTCAACAGTTAGACCCAGCAAAATTAGGGCATGAACTAATTGCTAGTGAAAAAACCGCCCTGGGACTTGATCAAGAGACCAACTATGAATATGCCGAATTGGATTTAGCTAAAATTAGCTTTAGCATTTCCACTGGTACAGTCGTACAAGCCATAGCTAATGCCTATGAAAGTGGTACAGCCGGGCATTACTACAAATACAAACCTCTAACCAAAGATGGCGCTGACTCAATTATTTTAGAAACCCAGAACTATACCAATACTTTGATTTGGGAAGACCTTGGCACTAGTCCGAACTTGGAAGACTTGACTGTTTATACCAGTGATGTTACCAATAACTTAAAAAGCACCCTCGAAAACAAATTCTACGTTGTTAAACCAGTAGAATTAGACGACATCACAATGTCTTATGCGGGTTTAGGTAGTCTCTTACTAGAACAAAGAGAGAAAATCCAAGGTTGGATTAACAGTCACTCCGGTAATTCCGAGGCAGTAGCTCGTTATCAAGTACAATTGGATGCCATCAATCAAGCGATCGCTGATTCTGGACTAATTGATCCAGAATCAGCGACAGTTCAAAAAGAAATAGACCTATTATTCATCAATCTGCCCAATATTTATGCCGCGCCAGGTTCCATCTTTATTGAAGCAGACAGAACTAGTTCCACTGCCTTCACACCTCTAATTAGCAACAATCAACTAATAGCCAGAGGCGGCGCAGAAATTAAAATTACCAACCAGTCGCCATTCACCCTCAACGTCAACGATGCAGTCATTCGTGACAACAAACGAGTCAGAATAGTTGATGGTCAATACACAGTTCTCCAGCCCGGTAACGTTTATCTCAACAACGCTCTCATCTCCAACGCAGTTAACAACACTGGCGCTAAGAACATCTCCATCGTTCAAGATGCCTATCCCAACAGTCAATATGACACAGGCAGTCTTGTTATCCCCTCTGTTGACCAAGATATCTACATCCTTGGTGATGTAATCAACGAATCCGGCAACCTGTTAATTGACAACAAAGAAGGTAGTATCAACGTTTCCGGGGAAATTAGAGCCGAAAACGTCACCATCAATGCCGCCAGCAACTTTAACTTGAATACGGATGATTGGTTCCACAGCAATCAAGACCCCCGTCAATATCTCGACTATGACCGACTACGTCAAACAGTCTATAACCCAAATGGTATTGCCGATAGTGAAACCTACAACAGTGCTACTAACGTCAATGGTCAAAACCTAGAAACCTCCATTAACCGTAATCAATCCCGCATTCTCTCTCAAGGACCAGTTACAATCACCGCTCGTTATCTAAACGTCAACGGACTCATTCAAAGTGGTGTTAGTACCATTGAACTTGATATTGCTGCCACCTTTAATCCTGGTAAGAAAACCAGAAATTTTGTGGATGATAATGGCAATGTCTTAGCAGGAATTAGTTTCGGCACAGAAAATGTCCCTGTAGATGGTTACTTTGACGTTAATCAACAGGCAATCATCCTGAATGACATCGTTCCCAAGGGTGGAGAAATTACCCTGGCTGGTCAAATCTTCAGTACAGGAAATGGTCAATTGAAAGTTGCCAACGGTTATACCAACGTTGATATTAACAACCAGAGCATTTATCAACTGATCCTCAACCGCATTGACACCACCACCAACCGTCAAGGTAAAATTACCATCATTGACACAGAAACCCTCAAGAAGGTTCAGTACACAGTTGATGCTAATAATATTAAGACCACAAAATTTGACGGAGTATACGATAGTGTCAACAAAACTGTTACCTACACAGCAACCGGAACTCCAGTAACAAATAGCTTCACTGATGACATCAAGTACCAAACCCCACTAGGTCGCCAGTATGTGTGGACAGAGGGACAGGAGAAAACCCAGGTTGAAGTCAGAAAATATGAGAAAAAGAGCTTTAACCTCTTTGGTTTTGATTGGGATGCTTTAGTTGCAGATGATAGTTATACCTGGAAAACCGTAGAGTTCCGTGATGAAAAGCCACTGCTAGAATCGGAGTCATTAGTATTTAATGCTACAACTATTCTACCCGCCTACACTATCGAGTATCAACAGGTAAACGACAGTAGCGTAGACTTGATCAAAAACGTTTCCGAGGTCAGAAATGTTGCCAATAACAAGGTTTATCGTTATATCGGCGATAATGATGACTTAGTTCTATCTACCCAAGATTTCACTGACACCGATAAATGGACAGAGATTGGCACTAACTTATCAAGCATTACAGATAGAGTTAATAACAAGTTTGATAGCAACTACGTCAATTCTTCTACCAAGGTTGAAAATTGGACTACAGGTGGTGGTTGGCTGAGAAAGAAAACTTTACACACGCGAACAACTACTATTACTGGACTCAAAGACTTCTATACCAACGCCTTAAAAGCTGATTATCCAATTGATATAGATTTCATCCAAGGGCCTAATAAAAATGCTGCTCAAATATCTATCACCAGCAACAGAGTCCTTTATCTCCAAGGTGACATCGAATCTCCTAATAGCAAGGTGTCATTAATAGGTAGTTCCATTAATAGTAATAGTTCCAGTGTTGTTTATGCCAACACCATAGATAACGCCGATGTGCAAAACGGACTTCAAGCCTTGAAATTCAAGGCTCAGTCTGGTGGTATTGACTTAAAAATACAAGGTGGTCTACAACCGGTCAATGCTACAGCAGTAGGTGATATCAATTTAACAATTGTTTCTCTTGATAACATTAATAGCAACCTGGTGGCTGGTAATATTGCCTCCAGTAATGGTACTGTCACATTAAACGCACCTCAAGGCATCACCGCAGGAAATTCCAGTTCATTAATCAGTGGTAAAGAAATTAAACTTGAGACTTCTGCTGGAGCATTAGGAAGTACAACAGATTGGTTACGAGTAGACAGCGGTACACGTGGTATAGGGGCTGAATCTCAAGGTGATATTTATATTCGTGAAATAGCAGGAGACTTGAACCTCAATGCAATTGTGACTCCGGCAGATATTTACTTAGAATCTGTCCAAGGTTCGATTTTTGATCATCTTGTGGAAGGAAGTTCCATCAGTTCATCAGAAGTTAGTGAGAGAGCGCAAGAACTATTTGATGCAGAGTCCTTAAAATATCCCTTGTCCGCAGGTTTATATAGCTTCCTCTATCCCAATGCCAACTTACTAAGGACTACACCAACTGCTGGTAACACAGAAGGTTCTAACATTATTGGTCGCAACGTCACCCTCAAAGCCCAAGGACAGTTAGGACAAGTCGGTAACATGGTTGCCATTGACCTATCTGGTGGCTTTAACAACCTAGCAACTGATAAAAAGAAAACCCTCTCCAGTGCCTCTGTAAGTGATGTAGTGGGCGTAAGTTATGCCACCTACAAATATTTAGGTAGCGATGACACAGATGTTGATCTGACTCAGGCAAATTTCAGCAACACTTCCTTGTGGGAGAAATTGCAAGCGAATTTTGTTAGCGGAACCAATAAATCCATCAAGCAAGAAGTTTCCTTAGCAACATATCAAACTGTTCTAGTGCAGTACAACGCTGTTGAATATGGACTTTATAAATATTTAGGTCAAAATCAGACCCTTGATTTAGGGAAGCAAATCTATGGTGATACAACCCTTTGGCAAAAACTAACAGCAAATCATGGATCAGACGGAGTAGGGAACGTCAACCTAATTCAAGGAGAATTAGTACAAGACAAGTCTGTGGTAGAATCCCTAACCCTGCAATTAACTGATGATATTGACATAGAAATTACCAACATCACCACTATTGATGCCGGTGATGCCGTTGCAGTACAGGCTGCTGGAACTTTAAATATCAATCACGTTAATGCTCGTGGAGATGTGCGCCTCCAGGCGGGTGGTAGCATCATTGATAATTACGCCGGAGGAAGTACGGCAGCTATTACCACTACTGGTGATTTATTAGTGGTGTCTCAAGGTACTATTGCTGGAACAACGACTAACACTTCGTTCCGCATTGATTTGTCCGGTGCTAATAGCCAATTAAGTGCAGAATCATTAACTAGCACTTACATTCGTCAAGTTGCCAACACATCCTTATTTATTGATAAGATTAACGCTGGCAGTTACGTGACAGTTGAAGCTCCTGGTGGCGATATATTCGTCAATAGTATTCTCACTAATGGTTCTGTAGATTTACAGGCTCAAGGTTCAATCTTTGATATTAATGAGAATCTCCTGAATATTCGTGGTTCGGCAATTGATCTACAATCAACAACAGGTTCTATTGGCGAATACACCAACTACCTTGATGTTGATCTATTGTTAGATGGTGCTATTAATATCACGGCTCAACAAGGTGATATTTACGTTAACTCCCTAGATCATGACTTGAAAGTTGGTGTAATTGAAACTCAATTTGATGTCGGTTTACGGGCATTAACCTCGATTGTAGACACGGGAGATACGACGGCTGATGTTATTGGTAGAAACATCACATTAGAAACAGTGGGTAGTATTGGTACTAACTCTGATGTTTTAGAAATTAACACTAACTCTCTAACTGATGGGAAATTAACTGTTGTCAGTGGAGGTAACGTCTATGTTCAAGAGGTAACGAATGACCTGTTTGTTAATCAAGTAAGTGCAGTTGGTCATGCAGGTATCGAAGTCATCTCCGGTGATATGCGAGTGGGGTCAATCACTTCAGATACCCTAGATTTAACAGCAAATAATGGTCTGTTTATCCAGGGAGCAATTACCACCGCCAATCAAATCAACATGGTGGCTGGAACTTCTCGGTTAGATAAATATGATGATTATTTGAAAATAGGATTACCCAGTGACCTCTACCTGAAACCACTACAACCAGATGCGTTCTCCCTATTCCTGACTGGAACTATTACCAATAATGCAGACAATGCGGTGGTTAATTTGGAATTTCCCGATGATGTAATTCTCCGAGGTAATATCAACGTCAACGGTCAAAACTCTGACCTGAAAATTCGTTCTGAAGGTTGGGTGTACATTGAAAGCTTCTTAACCGTTGAAGATAAAATTGACATTTTAGGCGGTTATCTAGCAAATGGAACAAGCACCAACACTCCAAATAGTCAAGGTTCTAGCGTTTATGTTCATACTACATCGAGAGTTAATACCAAAAAAGCTGGTAGTGCCATTAACCTCCAAGGTGCGAAAGATGTTGATATCTTAGGCACAGTTGTCGCGGGGGGTAGTATTGGTGCAACCGGTGTAACTTGGGCAGGAAATGACGCAACCATCACCGTTAAAGCAGGTCAACAAATCTTCTTAGATACAGGATTACTAGCTTCCAAATCTGTTAGCTTAAATGGCGGTACAGCGGGCGCAGACGATAACGGACTTGGCTTAATTATCACCGCAGCAGGCGGTGTCACCGCCATGGGTCTAACTTCCGATAATAGTGGCGCATTAATTTCCATGAACAACACCGGCAACATGGAAATGATGGGAACCTTGGCATCAGGCGGTAAGTTAGTCCAAACTTTTGATGCCAACGGTAATATGTTATCTCAAACCATTGACTGGTCAGGTAACTACGGCAAAGTTGAGATCACATCTCTTGGACAGGCATTTATTGGTGGTCATACCATTAACCAACAAGGTCAAGCAATTGAAACAGGTGGTTACATCTACGCCAATAACAACATCACGATTAACGGTGGTGGTAACAGTTCCGGTACAGGTGCTTATGTTCAAGCAGCCAGTGAATTAGTTACTCATGCAGCAGATAGTTCCATTATTATTAACGCAGCCCAAGATGTTGACATTCAAGGCTTAGTCTTACCAGGTGGTGAAGTCCAAGATGTCCGCGACACCACCGGCAAATATATGGGACGTTACGCCCATAATTTCGGCGGTCATTCTACCATAAGCGTTCATGCAGATAACCAAATTCGCATCGGTCAAAGCCTGAAAGCCGGAAAACAAATAGACCTTGTGGGCGGTATTGACCCCGTAGAACCCAACCCAGCAGACGGTTCTACCAATTATTCTGGTAGAGGAATGGTTCTCTATGGTTCAACCCAAATTTCCACTTGGCGCGAAAACAGTCAAATTAACCTGAGTGCGAAGGGAGAAGTTGATATACTCGCCCCTGCTTACACCAACGAAATTGAAGCGGCTGCTTTCTATGAATTAGCCACAGGCGTAATTAGTCAAGATGTCACCTTGAAATTACGTTTAGATAAAGTTGGTTACTTCATTGAAGCCACTGTCACCTTACCCAAATCTGCGACAAATAATAATACTCAAGTAGGAAATTTAGTCGAAGACTTAAATACTGCTATTAAGAATGCGACTTGGACAGTTGTTAGTAGTCAAGATACTACCGCTCATGCTATTGGTAGTACCTACACTGGTTTTGATAATAATGATTTACAGGTAAAACTCCGTGAAAGTCGTTTATTATTAACCAGTTCCTATGCAACCACATTAGTTAAAACTGGTTCAACTAATGCTGATAAACTAGGTTTCACCAATCTGACTACCGATTTAACTTCAACCCTACCTTATACAGTCAAAGCCGACCAAGTAGGTTCAGTTGTGACTATTGGTTCGCCAACCGGACTAAACGGTAAATTGTATATTGCTGGTAAAGTATTGGGTTATGAAACTATTAATTTGAATAGTGGAAATTCGCCCGATGGTGTGGATATTGACTTAGACTATACAGGTTTATTAGAAACTCGTAATAGTTCAATTACCTTAAATGTTGGTACTTATGGAGTTGTTAAAGGTAATGTTATCGCCGGTGGTACAGGTTCTGATATTACTATTAACGCTACGAACACTCTTGATTTAAAAGGTAGTCTCACGGCTACTGATCAAATTAACATCAATGCAGGTACAACTATTACTACTGGACAAACCAGTGTTCATACTTTTGGTACAAGTAAAATTAATGGTAAATCAGTTAATATCACTGGTTTAAATGACGTGATTATTGACAGCACTATCGGCGAAGGTAGTGTGGGTATGACTGGTATTAATATTACCGCAACTTCTGGAGATCTAACCTTAGCCCGCACTTCTGGACGCATCATTACTGATACAAATTTGGTAATGACTGGTAAAAATATTGACCTTAAAGGCGTATTACGAAATACCAAAGCCGATAATAATGCTAATACCAATGAAGTCTTAATTACTGCAACTAATAATATTTTGTTGATGACAGATATTATTAGTCAAGGAACAGTGAAAATGACCGCAGCTAACCAAATTCAGGGTTATAACGGTCAAATATTAGTCCAGGGAACAGGAGAAGTCCTGAATATTAACCAAACCAATGCTAACGGTAGTATTTCCTTTGGTCGGACCATCTTAACTAACGGTAAATATCAACAACAAGGCTTTGATTTAGCCAGTATTGGTAATCTCTCCATTAACGGTACAGGGACAGTTGATCTTAACTCTGGTGTGCGTCTTTTCAGTGGTACAGACAACAGTAATATTAACGTCACTGGTAATATTATCAACGTGGGCGGTTCACTCCTCGCCGGGGCGAAACTGGTTAACAACACCGTCACCTGGACAGGAAAAACCGCCAATATCAATCTCACTGCCGCAGATATAGTCACATTTGGTGGTTCAGGTGCAGACAACACCACAGGTTTAGTTGTCACCAGAGGAGGGACAGCGATCGCCACAGGTAACATCAACATTAATATTACTGGTGGTAGCAGCACCTTAGACTTCACCATGAACAGTCTAAGTTCAATTAAGAGTGATGCTACAGCCAGGTTTGCGGAAACTGGAACTCTGATTTTTGCAGATAGCACCGACAGCAAAATCAATATCACTGCCGGTAAACAAGTAGAAATTGATGGTTTAATTCAGGCTTATGATGACGGTGCAGACATCACTATTGATAGTGCAGGAATGTTATTAATTAACGGCTACCTGAAAGCAGATGATGTTCTTACCGTTGATGGTGGTGTTGGTGCTTCCGGTTACGGTTTAATGCTAACTCCCTTAATTTATCAAGACCCTCAAGGACGTTTTGTGAATAGTTCTGGGTTCTATATCAATACTAACGGTGATTATGTCAGTGCGACAGGAACTGTACTAGCTGTAGGTGCTACACCCGTTGCCAGTGCCGAACTCCCCGCTAACCTCACCCGTGTTGGTGGCGGTACATTAGAAACAGCCACAAGCGGTATCATCAATATTTCGGCTGAATCTGGCATTGTTTTAAGTGGTCAAATTGCACCACTTAACGATACTAGCGTCAATCCAGATAAGGTATTTATTACCAGTGAGAATAATGCGGGTGATGTCTTTATTGACAATGCTGTGGGCGCTAAGAGTCAGATAGTCATTAAAGGTAATAATCTCTACCTACTGGACTACCAAGAAACCAACCCACTGAATGCAGTCCGTCCCAATAATGCCTTAATTCAAACCTACAGTGGCGGAACAACCACAACTGATCCGAGTATCCAAATTAACGCATTAGGTCAGGCGATTATTGCTAAGAGTAAAGCCCCCTTATCCCGTGCTTTAGTTGACTCCCATCAGAATTTGGAAGTTATTGCTAATTCTTTAGTAGTACAAGGTTTCTTAGATGCCAGCACCAATATTAGTTTAAATGTCGTCACCGATTTAACTGTTAACGGTTTAGTGACAGCCGCCCAAAACCTCGATATTCGGGCTGGTATTAACGCCAGTTGGACACCCAGCACCATTCGCGGCACAATTACCCGTTCTCAACTCAGTGGTGGTAATGTCTTAGTTAATGGTTCAGGTACATTACAAGCTCAGAATACTGCTACCATTCTCGCCGGGGGAACAGTCACCATTGATGCAGACTCAGCTTTAGGCGCAGGTACAAAACCAGTACCTATCCCCTTCATCACTCAACGCGCCGTTACTGTACCTGTTGTCACTGGCACAAAACAAGTTGCTGATGGCACAATTCAGGTAGAAGTTGTTAACTGGATACCCAGCACTTTCACAGAACAAGTCGGTACAGATAGCGTCAGAGTTGGTAATGAATTCTTCACGATGGATACCACTCTGAGTCAAGATAGTTACTGGAATCCTACTACCAATACAGAAAAAGAATGGTTTGTAGCTGGAGTTGACTATGACGCTTCCAAAGGGAATTTTAACGAATTAACTGATGATGCAAAAAATGCCCTTTTAACCTCACTGGGTTACTATAAACTCTATGATTTTGGTTTTAGTAACGCCAAACGTGAAACTACAAGAAACGGTAATCCTACTTCTGCTCAAATTTATTGGAATCTCACCGAAACCAATGAATCTTATGCAATGGAAACTGCTAACGGACAAAGTTACCGGAAAGAGTTTATCAGTGGTAGTGACTATCAACTAAGTTCAGCCGCAGGTTATTACAACTCCTACAATACAGCCAATAACACAGCGAATATTGCCACCAAAATTATCAAGATTAACGTTGATGGTTGGAGTGATAAATATATCCGTGTACCAGTGGGAATTGCTGGCGATTTGCCTGCATTACTCCGGGTTGTTTCTCAAGGTGAAGCGAAACTATTAAATGACAGCAACAAAAATAACTTTAATGAATTGAGTACGGGAACATATTCACCTTCACAAACATGGGTGTCACAAACTGGCGGCACAACTCCTACTGGTGAGTATGTAGGTTATTACTGGGATCAAGCTACTGTTTATTATGATCAACTTACCTCAGCATTTGGGGCGTATACTAATACTTATGACCGTGGTATTGACAATGATAATACGACGATAGTTCGCTGGGGAGTTAGTTATGATAGCAATGGTAAACGTTTGTATTCTATTAATGACGGTAGGACAGGTGGTAATGTAGCACAGACATTGCAGAATCCTGCTTGGAGAGTTCAGAGTTCAGTTAATAATAATGATATAAATGGTGTTGTGATCTCTGCACCCACAGAATATGTCTCTACTACTCGTCTAATTAATAACAGAAATCAAGTTGCAACATACACACAATTAGTGGGTCAAATTGAGGAAAAACTTTTTGACGTAGGTATTAAAGTCACCCAGATTCAATTTAATGTTAATACAGAGAGAGGTTCTGAAGAACCTTGGTATCGAGTTTGGGCAAAAATTAACAGTGAAGAGAATTTTAAAGAGTGGACATGGAACGATTCGGCCCGTACGGATAATCTTAATGATATACTCATATCCAAGTCAGATCTAAAATATAATGCCACTTACCGGTTATTCTGGGAATTCCGTGAAGATGATGGTGATGGTAATTGGGTTGTCAGTAGTAATGACACTATTATTGGTACCTATGACAGTAATATTGTGACTATTCCCCAAAGCACCACTTCTTATAGTCGCCAGGTTTCCAGTAGTACTAGTTGGGACAGTAGTTGGGGAAAACTATCTTATTCCATTGATGTCAATTCATCCTGGAGGAAAACTAGCGATAAATATGAAACATTTAATGACTATAAATACAATTGGGAATCTGTTTACAAACCCATTTATGACACCCGGTTACAAACTTCTTGGCAATGGGTAACAAATATCCAAGATATTTACGATAACCGTCCCCGTTACGAAACTCGTGATATTCAAGTCAAGAGCGTTTCCATAGACACCCAGACTAAATGGCGTACTGATAACATTACAGAAAATCAAACCATTTGGGTAACAGAACGTCAAACCTCAAATGACCAAACGGCTTACGGTCAATTTGCTGGTGACTCTATTAGTGCAGCTAACGGTATTACCATTGATGCCACAGGTAACATCAGCATCACAGGTAAACTGGCCGCTAACGGGACAACAGGTAACATTAATATCAGCAGTTTGGGTCAAGTTAATATCCAAGGTAAACTCCCCACAGGCAGCAATACAAGTAATACCTTAGCTGCACCTAGCTATATTTATGCCAAAAATGACCTGAATGTTACAGGTACAAGTGTTTCCGTCCTTGATTCCAGCGAATTATATGCGATTAACAATACTGGTAAAGTTACTATCACCAGTACCTCATCCACCGGTGACATCAACTTTGCCGGTGCAATTAATGCCGGAACAACGGCTACATCTGGAACTCAAATCCAATTAAATGCAGGTAATGACCTCATTATTAAGGGCATACTGAATGCAGGTAATGGAATTACTGGTTTGGCTGGTAATAATGGAGGTAACGGTAATATCACAGGTGATGTTAATACTTATATCGCCACAGGGACAAACGGCAATATTACCTTAACTGGGGGAACAACATCGGGTAATAAGATTGACTTACCTTCTGGTTTATTAACTACCGGAACCCTCAATTTAACTGCATCTCAGGGCAGCATTAACAACTATTTGGTTACTAATGGAGTAATTCAAAATGGTTTAATTAGTGCTACTACCATGAACCTCAATGCTAAATCTGGTATTAGTGCTAACCTAACAGCCACAACTTTGAATGTTACGAATAGCAGTATTGGCAATATTGACCTAGTTGTGGATCGGAAATCAACTACCGATGTTCAAGCCACAATTACCACCGCTAACGGCAATATTGACATTGATTCTGTGAACGGTATTCGGTTATTAAATGTCACTGCGTTAGGTTCAGGTAACGACATTAATATTACAGCTAGTGGTACTGTTACCGTTGATAAACTCAAAGCGGCTGATCTTCTTTACATCCAAGTTAGCAACCTCAGCTTTGAAGTTGGTGGCACAGGTAACGTAGATATTGACAACATTGGTAATCTTAACCTCACTGCCGGTCAAGTTGGCAATGGTAACTTTACCCTCAACAATAGCGGGACATTAACTGCAACCTTAGTTCAATCAACTACCAACTCTCAGGCGCATACCTTCAATTTAACTTCCTCTGGTAACATGACCATTGGCAAGATAGACGCTGGAGTTTATAGTGATTACGACGGTAGCGGTAACTTAATCTCCTACAGTCAGATTAACCTGACTGCGAATAATGGCGGTGACATACTTGCACTCAACTCTAATGATAATATTGCTGAATTAGTCGCTGTTAAAGCTAACCTTACCGCCACAGCTACAGGTAGTGATATTGGTTTGTTAGAAGTTGATTTATCGGAAATTACCGCCACTGCTGATGGAACTATCAACATTGAAGGTATCGGTAAATTAGCATCGGGCGCGAATCGCACCTTAAATGTGCCGAGTATGACATCTAACGCAGGTAGTATTTATCTATCCAATTTAGGCACGTTAAGCACTAACTCTGGTTTAAGCGTTCCCACTAGCTCAGGAACTATCCAATTAGTCAGTAAACAAGATGATTTGGTCATTGATCCTGCTGGTAGCGATAAAACCCTGAGCGCCAATACTTTAATTCTTCAAGCTACCCAAACCTTAGATATTGACTCAACCATTACCCTAGATGCTATTAACCTCACCCTTAATGGCGAAGGTGGTGTGCGTCTACCCATCATCAAGACAAATGATCTCACCTTTGAAGTAGGTTCAGATAACATCATCATTTCGCCTGAATCCTTTGCTAATCTGACTGCTAAGACTCCTGGTGGAGAAACTATCATTAATTTAGTGGCACGAGGTAACTTACAAAGCTCTGGTACTTATGCAGGTTATTATCAGTATCGAGATATCTACACCAACACGACCTATTATCTCGATAGCGCTGATATTTCCCAAGCTACTGTTTATAACACCGCTCTAACGGCTCTCACACAAGCACAAAAAGATAGTCTCACCTTAGCAGCCGTATTAAGTACCATTTCTTCCCAAGAACGGGAAACCCAAAGCGGTATGTATGCTTACTTCGATGACACTGACAATAATAATGTCTTCGATGGTAGTGAACGAGTTTATTATAAAGAATCTCCCGATAGCAGCACAGTTTATAGTCGTCAAATCAATCAATCTGGAAACTATAGTTCTGGTTACTATGCTTACTCTGTCACCGAAAATATAGCAGGTCAAGTTCCTGTTAATAAAATTATCTATACTACCGAGTCTGACTATAATGTAGTCGCACAAAACCCTAATTATACTGACGTACAAATCTTCTTTACCGCAGTTAGTAATGGCTTGAACCTGAAAGCGAAAACAGTCAGTAAGCTAGCCGGTAGTATTGAATTAGCACAACCTGTCGGCGAATTACAGGATAACACTACTAGCAGATTTAACGTCACTGCAACTAACCTCATCCTCAACGCCCAAAAAGACTTAGGTAATATCAACTTCCAGCAAATGTTAGCTACTGCTAATTATGTGGAAATTAGCACGGGTGCTGATTTAGTCTTTAATGGTTCACCTAGCACATCTCAACTGGTTGTTGGTTCTACGGGTTACTATAATGGCAATAGCCTTATTGGTGGTAGTGTCACCACGGCTGAGGGTACAACCTTAAATGCGGGGACGATTGAAGTTACAGCCCTGAAAAATATTGATATTGACACAAACTCAACTAACCTGACAGCCACAGCAATGGGTAACGGTTACATCCGAGTTGACTCCACTGGGACTCTGACTCTCAATCAAGTTCAAACTGATGGAAGTGTGACTCTCACAGGTACAGGAATCTTCGGAGGTAACAACTCACGAGATATTCAAGCTAATGCTGTTAGTTTGACTTCTAGTAGTGGTATTGGTAGTAGTAGCAATAGTCTACAAATGACTGCTAATAGCCTGACTGTTCCCAGTGGTAGCGGTGCTGTGTATGTGGATAATTACGGTGCATTGAGTGTTAATGGAGTTAGTTTGAACAGTGGTAATCTTAATATTGCTACCCATAGTCCTTTGACAATTAGCGGAAGTATCATCACATCTGGTACCATTACCTTGAATGCAGGAGAATCTGCTAGTAGTGGCGATGATTTGACCATTAACAGCGATATTCAAGGTAGTAGCATCATTTTAACCGCAGGAGACAATTTCACACTGAACAACGCTTCAATTAAGGCTTCTGGTGCAGTCCAAATTACTGTAGACCAAGGTACAACAGATGTGGGCGTTGGTAGTACAGTCGGAATTTACGGTTATATCACTTCTACAGGCGTAACCATCAACACAGGTAACGATAACGATACCATCAATTTAGGCAGTTCTAGTTCTCCTTACAGTGGCGCGACAGGAACATTTACTGTTAATGGTGGTAGTGGCACAAATGCCCTCAATATTGATAATAGTGGCGATACAGTTGGTCGTTCTGCCACCGTAAGTTCAACCCAAATCGTCGGTTTGGGTGCAACTATTAACTACAGTCAATTTCAGGACATTAACATTAAATTTGGTTCTGGTAATGATGTGATCAATCCCAATTCAAGCGTTACTGCAAACTTAGTAGTTGATGGTAATACTGGTTATGATGTCATTGGCCAAGACTATTCCACCCGCACAGATAACCTTAACCTGACAATTGATTTAGTTAACTTTATCTCCAGTGGTGGTTTCGACTCTCAAGACTTTGAAGAATACGGTATTATCTTAGGCTCTGGTAATGATACTGTCACCTTAATTAATCCCAGTGTCAGCAATATTGGTGGTAACTTAAACTTCAGTATTAAAGGTAATGCAGGTAGCGATAACTTAAATCTCGACTACTCTAGTAATACCAGTGGTTATAACCAAAATGTGACGGTAAATAATACCTACGTTGACGGATTTGGTTTAAGTAGTCGTCTGCAATATAGCACCATTGAAGCTTTAGCTGTTCAACTCGGTTCTGGTGCAGATACTATTAATCTCACTAATAACTTTACTGCTGGTACATTAGACTTCAACACCGGCAGTGGTAATGATGCACTCACTCTCATAAGTAATTCAGGTCAAACAAACTTGTATACAGAAGCGGGTGCTGATACAGTCCGCGTTAAGACTATTAGTGGTGCAACAACAGTAAGTTCAGGTACAGAAGACGATAATATCCAGATTTATAACGACAGTAGCACGGTAGATGATATTGCTGCTTCATTAACAATTAGTGGAGATGCTGGAACTGATACCATCACTGTTAATGATTCTAGTGATACCAAAGATAATACAGGCATATTAACCAGCACCAATGTGACTGGGTTAGATATGGCTGGAAGTATTACCTACAGCAATGCGGAAACTCTGAATATTAACTTAGGTTCAGGTGCAGACGACTTCACCATTAATAGTACCCAGACTGGACAAACCAATCTGAATACTAATGCGGGTGCTGATACAGTCCGCATTAAGACCATCAGTGGTGCAACAAACGTTTCCACTGGTACAGAAGACGATAATATCCAGATTTCTAACGACAGCAACACGGTAGATACTATTGCTGCTTCATTAACAATTAGTGGGGATGGGGGAACTGATACCATCACTGTTAATGATTCTAG